>JBEEGU010000269.1:0-3681 GCA_041167025.1 Verrucomicrobiota bacterium | reverse complement strand
ACGACGAGTCGTACCATTTTGTAAAGAAAACCGTCGCCTTCGAATTCAATCGTCCACAAACATCCGCGGCGGCGGATGACGAGAGAGTGAACAGTCCGGATCGTATCGCCTTCCGCATGGCCGCGGTTTGCGGCAAATCCCGCGAAATCGTGTCGACCGACAAACTTCGCCGCCGCCAATCTCATGACATTGAGATCAAGAGGCGAGAGACAGTGCCAAACCCGGCCATATTCGAGAGGTGGCAGCACCGACGCGGAACAAATGCGGTACCGGTAGACCTTTCCTGTGGCAGAAAAACGTGCGTGGAAATCTTTTGTCACACGCTGGCAACGCTGGATTCGCAGCTGCGGTACGAGCAGAGAATTTACCGCAGCGAGCCAGCGTGCTGGCGCCAGGCGATCATTCGGGACGTCGACATGAGCGCACTGGCCAAGCGCATGCACGCCCGCGTCAGTCCGGCCGGCGCCGTGGACCCGCACCGGGGAGCCCGCGATCTTTTGGAATGCCCGTTCCAGATGGTCCTGAACCGTATTGCCATGGCTCTGGCTTTGCCAACCGGCAAACGGCGCCCCGTCGTAAGCGACAATGAGCTTGAGCCGTTGCGACATCCCGATCTACGCCTGTGCGATTTCTCCGCCTTCTGATGTTTGCAGACGATCGAGGTAACCCTGCAAAATCATTTGTGCCGCCACTTGATCAATATAAGAGCGCGTCGTGCGCGTTTTCTTGCCGGCGTCACGCAATGCGCGATGCGCCGCCACCGTTGTCAGTCGCTCATCCCATGTGACCACCTCGCAAGTAACAGCAGCTCGCAATTTTTCGACGAAGCGCAATGCTTCCTCCGCAGCTGTGCCAAGTTCGCCACTCATCAGTCTGGGAATGCCGACCACAACTTTTGGGATATCTTTTTCGCGAACAACGTCCGCAATCCGCGCGATGGCATCTTTGCCCGACGGAATTGTCTCCAGAGGATGCGCTAACAAACGCAATTCATCAGACACCGCCAGGCCGATACGGGCCCGACCGAAATCAACTCCCAGGATCGGCTTCATCATTCGCCGGCGGCCTATTGCAATTCGGGAGGCAGTTTACCGATTAAATCTTTGATTCTCTCCGCCTGATGACGGTGGCAAACCAGGACGGCATCTCCGGTTCGCACGACAATGAGGTTGTGCACGCCGAGCAGCGCGACGTTTCCTCCCGCCTCATCGAATACGATGTTGTTGGTCGAGTCCACCGCCGTCAACGCGCCGCTGACCGCGTTGCCATGCTCGTCGGCTTGAAAATATTTCGCCATTGCCCGCCAGCTGCCAATATCGTCCCAGTCAAAGCTCGCTTCCACCACCAGCACGCGATCCGCTTTTTCCATGATCGCATAATCGAACGAAACCCGCGGAAGCTTGGCGAAGCGTTCGCGTAATACTTTCTCAATCTTTCCAGGCGCGCGGATTTGCGAAATGAAATCGGCTAGATCCGGCGCATGCCGGTTGAATTCACTCAACACCGTAGCGACGGACCAAACAAACATTCCCGCGTTCCAGCGAAAATTACCTTTGCGCAGGAACGATTCGGCGAGATCGGCGTTCGGTTTCTCGCGGAACCGAAGAACGTGGTGGACCGCGTCTTTACCGACGCCATTGCGTAATTGGACGGGCGCACCCTGCTCTATATAACCGAAGCCGGGGCACGCCCAGGTGGGTTTAATCCCGATGGTGACGAGGCCGCCCGTCTCTTGCGCCGCCTTCCCAGCCAGTTCCATCGTCTCACGAAAAGCAGCGGCGTTAGTGATGACGTGATCGGCTGGCAGCACCATCATCGTGGCCCCATGATCGCGCAATGCGACCCATCCGGCTCCCAGCGCGATCGCCGCAGCGGTATCGCGTTTGGCCGGCTCGGCCAGAATGTTGTCCTTCGGGAAATCTTTTAATAACTCGCGGACGGCGGCTTCCTGTTCAACGTTTGTTAAGATCAGGATGCGCTCACGCGGGACCCATCCTTCCAGGCGCGCGACCGTCTCTTCCAGCAGCGCGCTTTTGGAAACGAGCCGCAGTAATTGTTTCGGGCGAGTTCGGCGGCTCAGCGGCCAAAATCGTTCGCCACTGCCACCCGCCAAAATAAGCGCGTAAATTGAGTCGGACATGTTTGCTGAAAGGCGATGACCAACCGGATCGGGCCACCGCGAAGTTTCCCGTTTCTTTTTCCAAAACGAGACGTATAGGGTAGGCGATGTCTCTTTCGATATCAAAAACAACTGAAGCGGTTCCGTTCGACAGTTTGCTTGTCCTAACGCGCACTGCCTTTGGGCTGGGTCTCGGCATGTTGATGGCCGATAAAATCAGGCGCCCGATCCGGCAGGCGGCGGCGGTGGCACTCCTCTCAGTCGGCACATTGGCGGCGCTGCCGTTTTTTCTGAAACTCGCGCAAGAACAGCTGAACCGGCCTGAGTCGGAGCGAGGCAGTCGCGCGCGTCTGCGTTCCATCCGGGGCGATTCGGGTTATCAATCCGACGCAGACATTTATTGAACGCTTGATGCCGCAGCGGCCGATCTGCGGCGGCGCTTGATTCAATCGTCTCCGCAGCTTAAGCGTGCTTCCGTCATGTCACGCTCATCCACATCGTCGCCTGAAGCACTGCGAGAGCGCTGCGCTGAGATTGCGCGCCAGGAAGCAACCCTGCGTGAAGGGGGTGGTAAGGCCGGGCTCGACCGCCAGCGCAAGCTGGGCAGATTGCCGGCGCGCGAACGCGTCAGCCTCCTTCTCGACAAAGGCTCGGACTTCTTCGAGGTCGGTCTCTGGGCCGCCTACAAGATGTATCAGGAATGGGGGAACATCGCCGCCGCCGGCACCGTCGCTGGCATCGGCCACGTCGCGGGCGTGCCGTGCATGATTATTGCCAACGACGCGTCGGTCAAAGCCGGAGCGTTCTTCCCGCAGACGGTGAAAAAACTTTTGCGCGCGCAACGCATGGCGTTCGAATGCGACCTGCCCATTGTTTATCTGGTCGATTCCGCCGGGGTGTTTCTTCCAATGCAGGACGAAATTTTTCCGGACGAAGACGATTTCGGTCGCATCTTCCGTAACAATTCCGTGATTTCAGCGGCCGGGATCCCGCAATTCGCCGCGATTATGGGTAACTGTGTCGCTGGCGGCGCTTATCTGCCAGTGTTGTGTGACAAAGTGCTCATGACCGAAGGGAGCGGACTGTATTTAGCCGGCCCTTCGCTTGTCAAAGCTGCCATCGGCCAGGAGGTCGATGCCGAAGAACTCGGCGGCGCGCGAATGCATGCAGAACTCAGCGGAACCGTCGATTTTTACGAGAAGGATGACCCCTCATGCTTGAAACGGTTGCGCTCGCTCATTTCACTTTTGCCCGAGGCGGGAGCAACGAAGCGGGCGAAAGCCGATAACGATGCGTCCCGCCCGGCGAAAGATCCGGAAGCGATTTACGATCTAATCAGCCTCGACGGCCAGAAACAGTACGATGCGCGCGATCTGCTCGCATTGATCATCGACGCAAAATCGATGGACGAATACAAAGCCGATTATGGCAAGACGATCGTTACCGCTTACGCGCGTATCGGTGGACGCGGAGTTGGTATCGTCGCCAATCAGCGCCTCCAAGTGCGCACAAAAAAGCACGGCATTCAGATGGGTGGGGTTATTTATTCCGACAGCGCCGAC
>JBEEGU010000268.1:0-10673 GCA_041167025.1 Verrucomicrobiota bacterium | reverse complement strand
TGCTCTCGGTTGATAGCGCTTCGGCGATGCGATCCGCAATTCAAAATCGAGTTTTCCGGCAGCGAATAACCAGGAACGGGCGGTGTTCGAGGCACCGTCGCCGACAAAGGTGACGACCTTGTTCGCGATATCCCCCGTTTTTTCGATGATCGTGAAAATATCGCTCAGGATCTGACACGGATGCTCGTCGTCGGTTAAAGCGTTTACCGTCGGGACACCGGAGAATTCGGCAAACTCCTCGATATCGCGTTGGGCATAGGTCCGGATGATTGCCCCGTGAATCATGCGCGCGAGTACGCGCGCCGTATCCTTGATCAGTTCACCGCGACCCAGCTGCGCGTCATCGGCATTAATATAGATACAACTTCCGCCGAGTTCCCGGATTCCCACTTCGAAGGAGACACGGGTGCGAGTTGACGGTTTCGAGAAAATCAGCGCCCAGGTTTGTCCGGCCAGAGGCTGCGGCGCTATGAGCGCGCGTTTCTTTTTTAGATCGGTAGTTGCGCGCAATATCGAGAAAATTTCGTCCCGGGAAAGATGCTCGATGCCGAGGAGATGCTTCATGAATTCTGGCCAGATCGATTGGCCGGCAATGAAACCCGAACGCTTCTAATCATAAACATTAGTCAAAATGCATGTGTCCATCTCTTCTCGCACCACCGGAAAACGTCCAACGCTCAACGTCCAACATCCAATGTGCAAATCCTGAAGGAGCAAAACGGAGCCGTCAATCGTCGGTAAAATAGTGTCACCTTGGAGCGTGGACTTTTCCTGCAAGCTCTTCCACTACCTGTTCGATCGCGCGTAAGCCTTCCTCGGCTTCGCTCCGGTTAAGGTTGAGCGGCGGTAATAACCGCACTACGGACGTTGCGGCCGGTACGGTGAGAACCCCTTTCTCGTGTAACCGATTGACGACTTGAAGAGCCGGGGATTTATCGTGGCCTTGAAATGCCGGTGAATCCGGGATGAATTCGATGCCGATCATCAGTCCAATTCCGCGGACGGCGTGAATGACGCGCGGAAATTTTTCCTGAAGACTTCGTAGCTGGTCGATCAGAAAACTCCCGACACATCTCGCGTTCTGGGCCAGGTGCTCACGCTCAATCACGTCGAAAACTTTAACGGCAACCGCGCAGGCAAGCGGGCTCCCGCCAAACGTGCTGGCATGGGTCCCGGCGGACAAGATGTCGGCGTATTTCTCACGCACCCAAAACCCACCCATGGGAAACCCGCCACCCAACGACTTGGCCATCGAAATCCCATCGGGGAGGAAAGTAGAAGAGGCATCCTGCCTCTTAACTAAACCAGGCAAGCGGCTGGAAGCCGCTTCTACATTCTCAAGAATGGTTTGCCAGCTCTGAAATTTTCCGGTGCGAAAATGTCCGGCCTGCACTTCGTCGAACAGCAACAGCAAATTGGCGTCGTCACAAAGCTGGCGTAGCCCGATCAAATATTTCTCGGTGCCGATGGTAATCCCGCTTTCGCCCTGGATCGGTTCAATCAGGATGGCTGCCGTCTTGGGCGTGATGGCCCGCCGCATTGCTTCCAGATCATTGAAAGGCACCTGCTTGAATCCGGCGACCATAGGTTCAAAGCCCTTTTTCACTTTCTCCTGACCGGTTGCAGAAATACCAGCAAGGGTTCGTCCGTGAAAAGAATCCAGCGTGGTAATTATTTCGTATCGGCCTTCGTCGTGGCCGAATTTTCGGGCCAGCTTAAAGAGGCCTTCGTTGGCTTCCGCGCCGCTATTGCAAAAAAAACATCGGCCTGGGCCGACGAGATCCACGATCCGCTGCGCGAGCCTTCCCTGGAGCTCATTATAATAGAGGTTCGAAACGTGAACCAAAGTTCGTGATTGTTCGGTCAGGGTAGCGGTGATTTCAGGGTGGCTATGACCGAGCGCGCAAACGGCGATACCGGCACCCAGGTCAAGATAACGCCGTCCGTCCGTATCCCACACGTAACTTCCTTGTCCGCGTTCGAGCACCAGATCGAATCGCCCATACGACGGCACAACGAAACGCTCGAACATCTCACGAACCTTCTGAATTGAGCGTTGAGCGCTCGCCACGGCGGAGCCCGTCCGCGGCGGAGGCGGGTTGGACGTTGGACGTTGAACGTTTTCTGTAGATCTCACAAAACTACTTCGGTCCCGACACCCGCGTCGGTGAAAATCTCGAGCAACACGGAGTGTGGGATTCTCCCATCGACAAATTGCACTTTCTCAACGCCGCTTTCGATTGCCGCAATGGCACTGTCCACTTTGGGAATCATCCCTTCCGCTACGATTCCCTTCTGCTTCAAGGCGGGGACCTCAGCCGCGGACAGGTGGGAGACCAAGGTCGAGTCATCCCCGGGCTTGCGCAACAGACCGGGGACGTCGCTCATGAAAACCAACCGGCGCGCCTTCAACGCGATGGCCGTTTGCGCCGCGGCAATATCGGCATTGCAATTGTAAATCTTGCCGGCAAATCCGCGTGCTGTCGGACTAATAACGGGAGTCACGCTACGTCGTATGCATTCACGCAATGGCTCAATATTGACGTCATAAACTTCGCCGACGAAACCGACATCGACCGGTTCACCAGTTTCATTCTGTGGAGAAAATTTCCGACACCGGAAAATATCTGATCCGGCAAAGCCTCGCGCTTTCCCGCCAAAATTCTGAATGGCTTTGACGATGTCGGGGTTGATTTCGCGCGATAGCACGCGGTCAACGACCTCGGCGGTCGCGGAATCAGTCACCCGATGACCCTGAACAAACTGCGCTTGGATACCGGCCGCTTCCAAAGCGCGGGTAATCGCCTTCCCCCCGCCGTGCACGACTACCGGATTAATTCCGACAGCTTCCAGGAACACGATGTCTCGGGCTACGCGGTGGCGCACGTCCGGGTCGGACGCGTCCATGAAACTCCCGCCGTACTTGACGACGAAAATCTGGCTGCGAAAACGCTGCATATATGGCAGCGCTTCCAACAGAGTGGCTGCTTTCGTAATTACTTCTTCCATTTCAGTGAACCTAACGGAGAGCGAGATGTATTCTTCTCAGCGGTTCAAATTGTGACGCGCGAGATGGATCGCGCTCTCCGAGTGCGATGCTAAAAGATAGCGGCCAAGCCGCACTAGCCGCAAGCAGCGGGGAGCGCACGTTCTATTCATAATCTTGCGCCGTCACCTGCTTGAAAAGTCCCTTACCGCTATCCACCGAGAGCGGCCGGGTTGGTAAGGTCCCCCTTGTTGAACGCGACATACTCCTCCGTTAAATCGCTCGCGTACATTGTAAAGCCCCCCTTGCCCAGACCGAGATCGACATGAATATCGAATTCCCGCGCCGAAGTGATTTTTGCCAATTCCTGTAACGTTGTTTTAGTGGGCATTCCACGACGAAATCCATGGAATATTTTTCGACTTCCAGGCTGACTGTAGCCGACATCGATTCGCGATTCGTCGACTTTCGCCCCGGAATATCCCAACGCGCAAAGGATGCGGCCCCAGTTGGGATCGCCACCGCACCAGCTTGCTCTGACCAGCGAACTGTTTGCAATTGCACGCGTAGCCAATTCGGCATCACGCGAAGTCGCCGCCCCTTGAACGTGTAACGTCACAAAACGGGATACTCCTTCGCCGTCGCGCACGATCATTTTCGCTAATTCCAGCGCAACGTATTTCAGAGCTTCCTCAAACATCCGAAACGCTCTCGATGTGTTATTTTTTATGACCGGATTTTTCGCCAGGCCGTTCGCCAGGATAATAACTGAGTCGTTTGTGCTCATATCGCCATCGACGGTGATGCGGTTGAAGCTTTTCGTGACGGCTGAGCGGAGACATCGGCGCATTGCGGGCGGCGAAATCGCTGCATCAGTGACAATGA
This sequence comes from Verrucomicrobiota bacterium, assembly GCA_041167025.1. GTDB lineage: Bacteria > Verrucomicrobiota > Verrucomicrobiia > Chthoniobacterales > UBA10450 > DATFCK01. The sequence goes on along the minus strand of JBEEGU010000268.1, from coordinate 6,802 downwards.
ACGCGAGCATTGTTGCGTGGAGACCACGTCGTTTTCCCCAGCCATCGCTGCTCATGCCCGGCTGAATCATGCCAGCACCTTTGCAGATCGCCCCGATGCGAACAGGCTTTCCCCCGAGGTCGAGTTCAACGGCAACTTCCTTGCGCCGAGTGTCACTCGTCATGATCGCTTCAGCCAGGTCGCGCGCGCTGCCGGGGCTCCGAACGAGTTCTGACGCGCATTGACGAATTCCTCGCACAACGTTTCGCATTGGCATTGGCACGCCAATTCGGCCGGTCGAACAAACCAGCACGTCTTCCGGCGAAATCTTGCGACACACATCCGCAAGCGCCGGTGACCTGACATCTGTGCCATGCCTGCGGGCCGATAGGGTGCGAGCCGTCTCCCTCGTCATTTGCATCGCATCCTTCATCCCCTGTTTTCCGGTGCACGCGTTGGCATTGCCGGAATTGATCACAATCGCGCAGGCCGATCCCTTCGCCGCGTGCTTTGCACTCAGTTTCACAGGCGCGGCGCAGACCTGATTGCTCGTAAACATTCCGGCGACCAATGCCGGGACATCCGACACAATCAATGCCAGGTCCAGTTTCCGCCCTTTTTCCGATCCTTTGCCAGTGCCAAGCTTTTTGATATCGCAAAACACGGCGGCCGCTTTGAATCCAACCGGCGCGCAGATCGAGCCCGAAATCTTTTTGAAATTTGGCGAGCGCATTATTTGTTCACGGCTTCTTCGAACTGATTGGCGTTCGAATGCAAATTCCTTGGAGCGCATGGTCGCGCTCAAAGCAGCCCAACGGTCTCATCGTAACCGCACATTAGATTAAAACACTGCACCGCCTGCCCGCTGGTCCCTTTGATCAAGTTGTCGATCGCGCTCATAACGACCAGGCGTTTCGTCCGCGGATCGATCTTCCAGGCGATATCGATGAAGTTGGTGTTCACGACATTCTTTGTGTCGGGCAAGCGAGCGCTGCCGAGTAATCGAACAAACGGCTCAGTTCGGTATGCGTTCTCGTAAATGGAGTCGATTGCGCCTGAATCCAAATCCCCTTTGAGATCGAGATGAATGGTAGAAATGATCCCGCGATTAGCCGGCACCAAGTGTGGGGTGAATTGGATGACAATCTTCTCGCCGGCGAAGAACGATAATTCCTGTTCCATCTCGGAAAGGTGCCGATGTTTCGGAACGCCGTAAGGCCGGACGCTTTCGTTGCATTCGGCAAAGAGATAATCCGCTTCCACTTTTCGACCGGCCCCGGTCACGCCGCTCAGACTCGTTACGATGATGGCGCGCCGATCAATTATTTTGGCACGAATTAACGGAACCAGCGGAAGCAGAATACTCGTTGGATAACAACCGGGACATGCCACCAGCTTTGTCTGCTGAATCCTGCCGCGATAGATCTCAGGCAATCCGTAACTCGCGGTGCCTAATAATTCCGGAACAGGATGATCGGCGCCGTAAAATTCTTTGTAAACAGCGGGTTCGCGCAATCTAAAATCGGCACTGAGATCGATCACCCGGTTACCCGCATCAAGGAAAACCCTGGCCAGGCTAGCGGAGACGCCATGGGGCAACGCAAGGAATACGATATCGGGATTCTGAGGAAATGGCTCCGGTTCAAGATTGCTGAACAACAGCTTCTGGGCCTTTTCCTGATGCGAAAAACGCGGGAAAGCCTCCGCCAAGCTTCGACCTCTGAACTGGCGCGAAGTGGCGGCCACCAAGTTGGCGTAAGGATGCGCTAGGAGAAGCCGGACCAATTCTTCGCCGGCATATCCGGACGCGCCTACGACCGCGACTTTGGTGGGAGTTTCTGTCGTCACAACGCGCAATGCGTATTACGTCTCGATTCAATTGCAACGAATTTTGAAAGGTGCCGGGCTGACGGCGCGGAAATATTGGGGACACGGCGGCGCGTGTCTCTTCAAGTTCAGCGCTTGTCATAAGCGGCGTTGGGACGATAACTTTAGTTCATGGAATCGCTTTATCTCGTCGCCATCGCGGTCCTCGCGGTCTTCGCCTTCGTCCTTTGCGTCATCATGTTTAACTTTTTTGGAGTTTGGCTCCGGGCGCGAATCGCCAACGCTCCGGTAAAAATGAGCAAGATGATCGGGATGCGCCTGCGCAAAGTTCCGGTGGGATACATTGTCGACAACCGAATTACCGCCGTCAAAGCCGGGCTCGAAATTGCCAGCGATTCGCTCGAGGCACACTATTTGGCCGGCGGCAGCGTCGATCAGGTTGTTCTCGCCCTCATCGCCGCGGACAAGGCTGGGATATCTCTCGATTTCAATCGCGCTTGCGCGATCGATCTGGCAACAAAAGGGACTGGCAAAACAGTGCTGGAAGCGGTCCGGACAAGCATCAATCCGAAAGTTATCGACGTGCCGAATCCCGCCTCGGGGCGGCAAACCATTGATGGTGTCGCCAAAGATGGAATCGGAGCAAAGGTCAAGGCACGCGTAACCGTCCGCTCGCATCTTGACCGATTTGTCGGCGGCGCCACGGAAGAAACAATCATCGCACGGGTTGGCGAAGGTATTGTCAGCGCGATTGGCTCGGCTGATTCGTATAAAGACGTGCTCGAAAATCCGGACCGAATTTCCAAAGCCGTGCTGGCCAAGGGCCTCGACAGCAACACCGCTTTTGAGATTCTGTCGATCGATATCGCAGATGTCGATGTGGGCGATAACATCGGCGCCAAGTTGCAGAGTGAACAAGCCGATGCGGACAAGCGCATCGCCCAGGCGAAAGCAGAAGTACGCCGCGCCGCCGCAGTCGCGGTGGAACAGGAGATGCGCGCGAAGACGCAGGAAATGCGCGCCAAAGTCGTCGAAGCGGAAGCACAGGTCCCCCAGGCCATGGCGGAAGCGTTCCGATCCGGCCACCTCGGGATCATGGACTATTATCGGATGAAAAATGTCCAGGCGGACACCTCGATGCGCGAATCGATCGCTGGGACAGACAAGCCGCGAGAGGCGACGTGAGCGTGAATCGTGAATCGAAAATCGTGAATCGTGAACAGAGGTTCGATTGCGCGGTGTAACGATGTAACGATCACCTTTGGACCATGCTCGCCGCGCATTTTGATAATTGGATTTTCCTGCTCCTGGTCGCAATGGCAGCGCTGCTAAGGCTGCTCGCGAGCAAAGCAACCGGCTCAAAAAATCAAACCGATTCCGAACAGGAACCCAAATCTCCGGAGCAAGTCAATCAGCCGCGTCCGCGCGCAACAACGACATCGGACGAAGAACAAATCCGCAAATTTCTCGAAGCGCTCGGCCAACCCGCGACTTCGAAGCCGCCGCCTCCGGTGACTCCCCGAACTGATCTTCCACCGCGACCAGTCGCTCCAGTCCGTCCACCGCCGGTTGGTTTTCCAATTTCCGGAAGCACTGTGCCGACGAGAACAGAACAACAGAAACGCGGAGTCGTATTACCCGAGAATGTGCCGGCTATTCCCGAAAGCCAGCGTCGCAAAATAAAATTGCCCGGGCAAATCGCGACTCCGCCTTACGAGAAAAAAACCTTTACGCCGCAAATTCCAGAGCCACCAACTTTTGAAGTCCGCGAAGCGGATCCTCAACCGCCTGAGCCGCCGCCACCGCTCCAGACAACGCCCGCGAAAGCTTACGCCGTCGCCAGCTCACCAAGGCAAACTTCCGAAAAGGTGAAAATCGACCTGGCGCTTTTGCTCGCATCTCCGTCCGGGTTACGTAACGCAATTATCCTGCGCGAGATTTTTGGGCCGCCGCGCAGCCTGCAGCCGCTGGAAGAAGCTCCGGGAACCGCTTGAGGTTCCGCCTCTTCTCGCTAATTTCACTTCCCCAACGCCGGCGTGGCGGAACTGGCAGACGCGCTGGACTCAAAATCCAGTGATCGCAAGATCGTGTGGGTTCGATCCCCTCCGCCGGCAATCTCAATTACTCGGTGAACGTCATCGTTCACTCCGCGCCTTGTCAAAATACGGCCGGTTTCGTACAATTTGGGATATGTTGAATTGGGTCCGACTCAATTCGGTTTTGCTCGCACTTTTTCTTTTCGCTTTGACGACAGCAAAGGCACGTGCGCAGAGCTCGTCGATCCAGGTGAGCGTGAAGGGTGCTGATCGAAAACCAATCTCCGGCGTTGAAGTACAGGCTGAAAGGCAGGACGCTAAAGCGTTCGGTCGAGGTTTCGAAAACGGATGCGAATGGATGGTCCGTTTTTAGGAGGCTCGCGTTTGGGACCTATAAGATAACCGCGTTGGAAAATCGCATCCCTGCCTCCGTCGTTACCGTCAAAACGAAAATGAACGACACTGTAGCAGTAAATCTTGGATTAAAATCGAACGCCAAGAATGGGGCAGCGAAAAAGCGGAAACGCGCTGTTTGGGTTCCGGACGAAACCGGCAGTCATATTGGCAGTGGTGGCGGAGGTCGCTGGGAAACGGTGGAAGATGCCAGTGTTCAATGAACAGTAGCGCGGACGAAAAGGCCGGCGAAATCCCAGGTACTGCCTGATGTTTTTCCGGGCCACTGATCGCCCGCAGAGCATCCATTCGCTTTGCCTGCTGTCGAAACGGCTCCCTGCGATATCGATCGGAGCGTGCCTTGCAACAAGTCTCCTCGCGACTTTGCCAATGCGGCCGGCGCTTGGTGGCAGCAAGTTTGCCGGCGTTTCGATATCTCCCGGAGCAACAGTTCGCGTCGATGTCCCACTTAGCCCTGCCGAAAAATCCTACGCCGGTGACGCCGTCCGCGAGATCCCGAGCAACGCCGTGGCCGTCATTGCTGTTCCGCGAAACTTTGATCCGCACAAAATCTGGCCAATCCTGGTCGTATTCTCGACCACTGATTTCAAACGTCTCAATCGCGATGATCTGGTCGATTTCTATCGTAACGCAGCCCTGGCCGAAGGTTGGGTGATCCTGGCCGGTGACGGCCGCGAGTTTCAACCACGCGATACCAACGGCTGGCGCGCGGCCATGACGCTGGCTGCCTTGGACGCTTTGCACACGAGCTTCCCCGGATCGAACCGATGGCCGCTGGCAGTCGCCGGTTTCTCCGGCGGCGCAAAACGCGCCTCTCTGTTGGCGCCATTCCTGTCACTAAAGGGCTGCCAGCTTTGCGGCATCTACCTTTCCGGCGTAAACGAAGATTTTCTTAGCGTCGCCTACAGAAAGGCTCGAATGGGTACTGAATTTTTACGGACCCCAGTGTTCCTAAGTAGCGGCCTAACCGATCCGATTGCTCCGCCCGATCGCGCACATCTGGTAGAGCGTTCGCTCAAACAGACCGGGTTTCAACGCGTGCGGTTCGAGAGTTTTCCGCAAGGTCACGCAGTGAAGAACGACCATACACTCGAGGCACTGCGCTGGTTTCGCGCGACTGCCGACATTTCGCGATAGCGATGGATCGGCCGGCCTTGCTCTTTTTATGCTCTCCCTGTAAGTTACGGCCATGAGGACTCCCCCAAGTATTGTCGCATTGGTTTTGCTCAGTTTGGCTCTGATAACTACCGGCGCGCGCGCTGATACGGTGTCGATTCAAGGCGACGTGAGAGCCCCAGATGGCAAAGCTCTGTCTGGCGGAGACGTTAAGATCGAGCGCGTTGATGCACAGGCGTCGATTGCGAACACACAAACCGATGCGAAAGGACACTACAGTTTTAGGGGACTTCCGATAGGGACGTATAAGCTAACAGTCTGGACGGACAAGAAGCCTAAGTCGGTTGCCCGTATCAAAACTCGTAATGATGGATGGGTCCGGGTTGATTTCGATTTGTCGGCGACAGCCGGAAAGCCGGGCAAAAGCGGAAAACGTAAAATTTGGGTGCCATCCGAACCTGGTAGTCACATCGCGGGTCGCTGGGTCGAAGTCGACGACAATAATCAAGGCACGTCGAGCAGGGATACGATACAAGGGCAGGATCTTCGCCGACTTCAGCAAAACAGTGTTGGAACATCACAGATTCCAACCACGGGCGGGGTCCACGGGCCCTAGTTAGTGAGAAATGGACGAGACGCGCTCGTCGCTTGCTAAAGCACGCTGACAAATCGCCCTAACCGGCGGTCATGTAGCCTTCTTCGCCATGCTCGTTAATGTCGAGTCCCTGGCGCTCAATCTCCGGCGCAACGCGCAATCCAATTGCGACTTTCACAGCCAGACCGATCACAGTGGTTCCGACCACCGCAAATCCGATGGTGACCGCGATCACTTTGAGCTGCTCAAACCAGAGCGCGTGATTCGCCAATTTACTTAAGTTCGAATTTACGCTCGCCGTGGCGAAAATACCGGTAAGGAATGCACCCAGCGTCCCGCCGACAGCGTGCACGCCGAATGTGTCGAGAGCGTCGTCATAGCGAAGCCACGACTTCAATTTTGTGCAGGCGAAAAACGGGACCAACCCGGCAGCCACGCCGATCAGGACCGCGCCGGTGGAATCGACGTAACCACAGGCTGGAGTAATCACGACCAGGCCGCCGACCGCGCCGGAGCAAAAGCCGAGCACGCTCGCTTTACCGCGCAAGATGTATTCGAGCATTGCCCAAGTGAAGGAGGCCACGGCCGTAGCCAGGGTGGTGGTGGTAAAAGCATTCGCCGCGATGGAATCCGCGCCGAGCGCACTGCCAGCGTTGAATCCGTACCAGCCAACCCAGAGCATTCCAGTGCCCACCATGCAAAGGACCATGCTGTGCGGCGTCATCTTATCCTTCCCGAAGCCGACACGCTTGCCGAGGATGAGGCAGAGAATGAGGGCGCTCCATCCCGAGGTCATGTGGACGACCGTGCCGCCCGCGAAATCAATGGCATGAAT
>JBEEGU010000267.1:0-2927 GCA_041167025.1 Verrucomicrobiota bacterium | reverse complement strand
TGTCAGATTCAGCGTCTCGGTCACATGTTCCAGCGGATTGCCGCCATGGTGCCAACCGCCGGGCGCGCCTTGTTTTCCATCCTGTGCGTGGGCGATGGCAAAACCGCTGGCCGCGATTGCCCCCACTGCTAACAATGTCATTAAGTTTCGTTTCATCGGTTTTATGTGTCCTTTATCTGCGAGAGCGTGTTCGTCGCTCCCGTTCAAAGGTAATGACCGGACGGCGCCATTCATGGTTACAGATTTTTTACGCCCCGGGAGATAGCGGATCACCAGGCAGATGCCATCCTCCGGATTCATTTCTTCTTGCGCCGGCGCACGACAAAAGTGTAACCGCAAGGCAACCATCCCGGTCATTATGTATGGTGTGGATGCATTTCCGATTACATGGCTCAATTCGATGCTAGCGCGCTGGTTCAGGCCGCGCTCGCGGGTGACGACGTCGCGGCTCAGGAACTGGTTCGCCAACTCTATCCGCTTGTGGCAAAAGTGGTCCGCGCCCATCGACCGAAACGAGCTGCTGAAGAGGACCTTTGCCAAATGATTTTCATCAAGGTCTTCCAAAACTTGTCAAAATTTTCGGGCAAGGTTCCGCTGCAACATTGGGTGTCGCGGATCGCGGTTAACACTTGCCTCAACCAAATCGCGTCCGAAAAAGTGCGCCCGGAGCTTCGCTATGCCGATTTGACCGAGGCAGAAGCGGCCGTGGTGGAAGATTTGGCAATCTCTTCTGAAGATCTCGCGCCGGACAGGAAGTTTGCCGCCCGCCAACTTGTCGAGCATCTTCTTGGAGTTCTTAAGCCCGCTGAACGGCTCGTGATCGATCTCCTTTATTTGAAGGGACATTCGGTTGAGGAAATAAAAACAATGACCGGCTGGAGCGCGCCCCTGGTAAAAGTCCGGGCTTTCCGGGCACGGCAAAAGATGAAGCAACAATTTGGCAAAATTTCAGAGGGGAAAATGTGATGAGCGACACCGATTCAAAAATCAATCGCTTGCTGCGCTCGGCGGGAAAAGTGACGCCGGAACAGCCATCCTCTCCTCCATTCGGATTCGAGACGCGCGTCGTCGCACTCTGGCGGAGTGGACGATACGAGACGGGCGGCAATGGGATCGCAGCCTTGATTCGGCGCGCTGCCATGGTGGCAGCGGCAGTGATTGTGATCTCGGGCGCGGCTGCTATTCGCGAATTTGCCCAAACTCGGGAATCCTTGGGCGAGCCTTCCACTAACGAATTTGCTTTCGCCGATTCAGCGATTCAAAGTGAACTTTCGCGATGAGCGTAGCCTTGAAATGGAAGCTGATCGCGGGATTCGTGCTCGTCTTCATTGCCGGAGGCGTAACCGGTGCGTTCATCGCCGCCGCGACCGCGCATCACTTTCTCTTTATCAGTCCGCACCACGGGATGGCGGCTGAACGCATGCGCGAGCGCCTTCGGGTCGAGCTGAAATTAACGCCCGAACAAGTTCAGAAGATTTCTCCCATCATCGACAAGTCGGGCACGGAATTAGAGCGGATCCGAGTGGATACGGCGCGACGCGTCCACGAGACGTTTGCAGAAACTCATCGCGAAATCTCAGTACACTTGAGCGACACCCAGCGCGCGAAATTGCAAGACATGCAGAAACGGCACCAGCATTGGATCCATCGGTTGCATGGGCAGGCCCCGCCTCCGGATTCGCCACCAGAGTAAGCTCAACGTGCGGCATATCTGGCCGCCCGTCCGACTTCCTGCGGTCACAGCCCGCGCCAACGGATAATCGTGCAACGATAGGTTGCACCTTCGCGCAACTTCATTTACCAACGCGTGCATGCAGGCAGCTGATACTGCGCCCATTTCGCGCGGTCGCAACTTTCTCCTCTGGACGGTTCTTGGCATCGGTATCGTCGCGCCAGGCAGCATCTTGATTGCGGAGTCGCAGGGCTCGTACTATTACGGCGATGAAGGCTTTCATCTCCTCGCCTCGCAGCTGCTCATCACCGGCAAACGCGTGTATCTGGACTTTTTCTTCCAGCATCCGCCGGTCTATACCTATCTGAGTGCCGGTTGGATGCTGCTGGCTGGCGATACGTGGCGGAGCGCCCATTTGTTTTCGGCGATTCTTGCGATCATCTGCGCTGCGATGATCGGTGGTTACCTGTTCAGCCGGTTCGATCGTCGCGATGGCCAGCTGGTCTATGCCCTCGGCGGCGTTCTTTTTTTCATGCTGAATCCACTGGTCGTGCGTTATGCCGTGCTCGGACAGCCTTATGCCTTGTGCCTCGTCTGGTTATTTGGGGCTTTTCTTTTGGCGGTCCGATCGGCTAATCAACCGCGCTTTTCTGCGGTATGGGCCGGCTTGTTTTGCGGCGCTGCCGTTGCCACCTCCCTGCTTACCAGCATTGTCCCACCCGTCTTATTTTACTGGATACTTCGGCACACTGAACGGCCCGAGCGCCGTAAACGATTGCTTCAATTTGCGGGCGGAATTGGCCTCGGACTCTTACCAATCCTGATATCGGCGTCACGAGCTCCGCGTCAGGTTTGGTTCGATGTCATTTTTTATCACCTCAAATACCGGCAGCAGCATGTGTTTCAAGGCGAAAACATGCTTGGTCACGAGCTGAAAACCTTAACCGGATGGATTGACTCCACTCAGAGCTCGTTACTCTTCGTCCTTGCACTGGTCGCGATTATTTTTTTTGCCGCGGGAAAAGGCAGACTGGAAAATCGGTTGGGGATGGAATCGCGGCTGAGTGCATTAATCCTGATCTGCCTGGCCCCATTTCTCTGCGTTCCGCGACTTTCCCAACCCCAGTACTTCGTTCTATTAATCCCTTTCCTTAGCATTCTGGCGGCATCAGGACTCTACGTCATCAGTAATGGGTTGGGCGCCGGCAAGCTCTCGATTTGGCTAGCAGTGGCAACCCTCGGGCTCTACGCGGTG
>JBEEGU010000266.1:0-12092 GCA_041167025.1 Verrucomicrobiota bacterium | reverse complement strand
ACTCTTGCCCTGCCCCCCGATGCGCCAGCACAAGAACGTTGCGGGACGTGTCATCGTTGCATCACCGCCTGTCCCACTGGAGCGATTACGTCGCCCCACAAGGTCGATGCTCGCCGATGTATTTCTTATCTCACCATCGAGCACAAAACTTCGATCCCGATCGAGCTCAGGCCGCTGATCGGCGATCGGATCTTCGGCTGCGACGATTGCCTCGATGCCTGTCCATGGAATCGGTTTGCCAAAACATCGCGCGAAACCGCCTTTCGAGCGCGCCCGGCGACTATGGGCATGGCGTTACGCGACTATCTCTGGCTTGGAGACGAGGAATTTCGCCAGATGTTTCGCGATTCGCCGATCAAACGGATCAAGCGCCGCGGCTTTTTGCGCAACGTTTGTGTGGCTCTGGGCAATGTGGGAGAGGAGTCCGACCTGCCAGCGCTCGAACGAGTTGTGCACGACCCGGAGCCTCTTATAGCGGAACATGCGCGTTGGGCGATCGAGCGCATACGCAGCCGGCTCGGCGCCCGGGCTGCCGTTTCTTGAATCCAAACGCACGCGCAATGGCATCCCTATGAGGTAGCCCGTGAACGGGATTTACTTTCCAACAGCCTAAATAGCCGTTATTTGTGTCGCCCTTTAAAACGCGTCAGGCGCTCTATCCCAATGCATCAAACCGCAGCCACGTCCGGTAGCGTCAGCGCTCCTTCTAAAAAAAAGGGGGCGCGCCGGAAACGCTACATCATTTTCGGATCGATCGGCCTCCTCATTCTCTGGATCGTCGGCTCCATTATTAATGGCAAGCGCGAGAAGCCGATTCCGGTGACGACGGAGAAAGCCATTCGTAAGACGATTGTGCAAACGGTCTCAGCCACCGGAAAGGTGCAACCGGAGACCGAAGTAAAGATTTCACCCGAAGTCGCAGGTGAAATCATCGACCTGCCGGTGGAAGACGGAAAGGTTGTGAAAAAGGGAGATCTGCTCGTCCGGGTAAAACCGGACACGTACAAGGCCATATTGGAGCAACAGGAGGCGGCGATCAGTTCAGCCAAGGCGACGAATCTTCAGCAAAAGGCGGCGTTTCTGAAGACGGAACAGGATTTCAAACGCGCGGAAGACATGATCGCAAAGAAAACTATTTCGGTGCAGGAATACAATGCGGCGCAGGCCGCATATGATGTCGCGAAAAATACCTACGAAAGCTCTGGTCATGAGATCGAGCGAGCGCAGGCCGGCTCGAGCCAGGCGCGAGATCAACTTTCGAAAACGACGATCTATTCTCCAATCGATGGCACGATCACGATTTTGAACAGCAAACTGGGCGAGCGCATCGTCGCCACAAACCAGTTCGCCGGCACGGAAGTGATGCGCGTGGCGGACCTCGGACATATGGAAGCACGCGTCGACGTGAATGAGAACGACGTGGTCAACGTGAAATTCGGCGATAAGGCGAACATTAAGATCGACGCCTACGCCGACCGCAAGTTTCACGGAACCGTCCATCAAATCGCGAATACCGGAAAAACGACGGGCGCGGGCACACAGGAGGAAGTGACGAATTTCGAAGTGAAAATCGGAATCGACGATCACGATGTCTTGCTCAAGCCGGGGTTGAGCTGCACGGCCGACATCGAAACGAACATGGTGAAGGATGTGGTGTCAGTGCCAATGCAGGCAGTCACGATTCGCACTGGCGACAGCAACTTGAGCCCGGAAGAGATCGAAAAGAAAAAGCAAAAGACAGCGGCACGCGATAAGGGCGACAACAATTCCGAGTTCATCAACGAACGCCAGGAAAAACAGGCGCAGAAGGAAGAGCGTGAAAAACTGGCCAAGGTCGTCTTTTTGAAAAAGGGAAACAAAGCGCAGCTGATCAAGGTGACGACGGGAATTTCGGACGACACCTATATGGAGATCAAGACGGGCGTTCAACCTGGAGACGAAGTGATTGCCGGCAGTTACAGCGCGATCAGCCGTAAACTAAAAGACGGCGCCAAGATCGTGTACGATAAGGAAGCGACAAAATAGCGAAGCGCCCGCCGGCGCCTCAATGTCGTTTAAACGGATGGACACTCGAAATTCAGTCAGGCCGGCGGGGCCGCTCGTAATCGACATCGAAAACATCACGAAAGATTACGTGATGGGAGAAGAGATCGTGCGGGCCTTGCGCGGGGTGTCCTTGCAGATTCATCGCAACGAATACATCGCGATCATGGGCCCCAGCGGCAGCGGCAAATCGACGCTGATGAACATGCTGGGCTGTCTCGATACTCCCTCGTCCGGGCGCTACGATTTCAACGGCAAGAATGTGGCCGAAATGAACGATGACGATCTGGCCGCGATTCGTAATCGTGAAATCGGGTTTGTCTTTCAAACTTTCAATTTGTTGCCGCGCTCAACCAGTCTGCGCAATGTGGAGCTTCCGCTCATCTATGCCGGGATGGATGCGCGCGCGCGCGAGGAGCGCGCGACGAAGGCTTTAGTCGAGGTCGGGTTGGGTGACCGGATGGAGCACAAGCCTAACGAACTTTCCGGCGGGCAGCGGCAGCGCGTCGCCATCGCGCGGGCGCTGGTCAACGATCCCTCCATCATTCTCGCGGACGAACCGACCGGCAACCTTGATTCCAAGACGGGGGAAGAGATTATGGCTTTGTTCGAAGACCTCTACCAACGGGGCCATACCATCATCTTGGTGACGCACGAGCGCGACATTGCCGCGCACGCGCGCCGGACCGTCCATTTGCGCGATGGATTAATCGAAAGCGATGAGGTCGGTGCGATATCGCCATTGCCGTCGATGGCGGTCCGTTGATCCGTATGAAACGGCTTTTACTTTTAAATGGAGGGGGGAGCTCCTGCGACGGCGGAACCGGCGAATTTCGCACAGCGCGGGCTCGCAGCAGCTCGCCCCTGCACAAGATCCAATAATGAAACGTTTGATCTATGAATTAAGCGAGAGTTGGAAAATCGCTGCGGCACAAATGCGCGCGAACAAAACCCGCTCGATCCTGACCGCTCTCGGCGTCATCATCGGAATTGTTGCCGTCACTTTGATGGGAACCGCGATCAGCGGAATCTCGGTCGGATTCGATAAAAGCATGTCCGTGTTCGGCGACGACGTTCTGTATGTCGGTCAATGGCCGTGGAGACAGGTGGACGATTGGTGGAATTATCGCGACCGCAAAAAGATCAAGACGGAATACGCGGAACCGATCAATCGTGCAATTGCCGCGACGCCGAGCACGAACCTTGTCGTCGCGGTACCGACCTCAAGCGTTTACCGCAGCGTCAAATACGCGGACAACGAGGTGAATAATATTCTCATTCGTGGAACGGTTTCGGACTACATCATCACCTCGACTTTCGATTTCAAACAGGGCCGTTTCTTTAACGAACTGGAATCTCGCGGTGGCGCGAATGTCTGCGTGATCGGATACGACGTGGCCGATGCGCTGTTCCCTTCGGCCAGCCCGATTGACAAATCGGTCATCATCAACGGCCAGCCGTTTAAGGTGGTCGGGGTGATTTCACGCCAGGGAACATTTCTCGGCCTTTTTAGTCTCGACGCAATCGTGGTCATGCCGCTGCCGGCGTTTCAGAAATATTTCACGGCGAAAAGCGAGGCCGACATCCTGGTCAAAGTGAAGGATAAAACGAGGATGATGGAAGCGAAAGATGAGCTGACCGGAGTGATGCGTCGCGTGCGCGGGTTGTCGCCCGAGAAGAAGGACGACTTCAGCATCAATGAACAGCAGGCGTTGAAGAGCACGCTGGACCCGATCAAGAATTCTATCGCGATTGCGGGCCTTTTTATCACCGGCCTCTCCCTTTTCGTCGGTGCGATCGGGATCATGAATATCACTTTCGTCAGTGTGAAAGAGCGCACCAAGGAGATAGGGACGCGTAAAGCGCTGGGAGCACGCCGGCGCACGATTCTTCTTCAATTTTTGATTGAATCCACCGCCCTTTGTCTGCTTGGCGGATGTATCGGGCTGGTCTTCGCCTACCTGTTGTGTCTCCTGATCGGTCTGGCAGCTCCTTCATTCCCGCTGCAGTTCTCGACCAATCTGGTCGTGATCAGCATGATCGTCTCGGTCTTGACCGGCTTAATCTCAGGCTTTGCCCCAGCATGGTCGGCGTCGCGGCTGGAGCCGGTTACAGCGCTTAGATATGAGTAGCACCGGGAGTGCGATGATGGAGTGTTGGAGCAATGGAGTGCTGGTTCTTCCCATGACTCCATTACTCCATTACTCCATGACTCCAGCGTTCTGATATGCGCTTTAGCGAAGTGATCAAGATGGCGTTGAGTTCGTTGGGCGCGAACAAATTGCGCGCCGGCTTGACCATGACCGGTATTACGATCGGGGTATTTTCGGTCATCTCCGTGATGACTGCGATCGGCGCACTGCAAGATTCGATCGAAAGCGGAATCAGCTTTCTTGGATCAAACATTTTCCAATTCGCCAAATATCCCCCAAACGGCAACGCGAGTGGCGCTGTGCAAAGGAAATATCAGAATCGCCGGAATATCACCTACCGTCAGGCACTTCGTTATTACGATCTGATGCAAGGCCAGGCGCGTGAGATTTGCCTGAAGACTTTCGACTTCGCCGGGCAGGCCGTTTATAACGGCATCAAGACGACACCAAGTTTAACCGTTGCCGGAACGAACGGTTCTTTTCTCGCGGCCAACGCCTACACGCTCGGTTATGGGCGGAACCTGAACGATGAAGACGTGGCTATGGCGCGCAACGTCATTGTCGTGGGCAAAATGATCGAGAAGCGATTGTTTCCTCATGAAAGTCCCATCGGCAAAGTGATCCGGCTCAGCGGGCACACTTTCACCGTCATCGGTGTGCTGGAAGAGAAGGGAACCTCCTTTGGACAAAGTCAGGACGGTGTTTGCATCATGCCGATCACGAGATTTTTTCAAAACTACGGTGAGGTCAATCGAACGGTAAACATCGCAACGCAATCGTTCTCCCAGGAAAATTATAACCGCACGTTAGATAAAGGAATCAGCGCCATGCGCATCGCACGCGGTCTTCGCGCCAATCAGAGTGATGACTTTGAGATCTACTCGAACGATTCGCTGAAAAGCGCTTTCGTCGCGGTTGCCGGTTACGTGCGGGTCGGCGCTTTTGTGATCAGTTTGATTGCTCTCATCGCCGCGGGCATTGGCATCATGAATATCATGCTCGTGAGCGTAACCGAACGAACCAAAGAAATCGGTGTCCGTAAGTCGATCGGAGCGCGCAGCCGGGACATCATGCGACAATTCCTAACTGAGGCGGTTTTTATTTCCGAGGCCGGCGGAGTTTTAGGAATCTTACTTGGGGTCATCGGAGGCGACCTTCTGGCCGCCTGGCTGAAGGTGGACTTAATTTTTCCGTTTGGATGGGCCTTGGCCGGATTAATTGTGTGTTCGGCGATTGGGATCGGATTTGGGCTCTATCCGGCATACCGGGCCGCGTCTCTCGACCCGATCGAAGCGCTGCGCTTTGAATAGCGCCGGAGCCGGTCAATCCCGCCAAACGGCACGCAACTTGCACGTCCTGGTCTTTGACATGTCGACCCCTTGTCCTATGCTCGCGCCTCAGAGCCGTTGCCGTCGTGCCTCCTGCATCTCAATCGCCCATCGGGACCACGTCGCAAGGTAGCATCCTTCTCATCGAAGAGTACGATGCCCTGGCGTCGGCGATTACCTCCGCGCTAAGGAAGTTTGCGCCCCACCACGCCACTCACGTGGCGCGCTCTTTGAGTGAGGCCAAAACCATCGCGCGGAAAATCGCCCCTTCCCTAATTGTCATTGATTTTGATCCCGCCTTTCCAGGATTAAGCGCGTTCCTGCAGAAAATGCAGGCTTCATATCCGGACGCGCGGGTGCTGGTCATTGCCGGAAAAATTCCCCGTGAGATTGCTGCGGAGTCGCGGTCAATCGGCGCGTTGCAGTTCGTCGGAAAGCCATTCGATGTGCCTGATTTCGGCGCGGCCGTGCAGGCTTTGCTCGGGCCGTGGACCGAGTCGGAAACAGCACGACCACGCGGTACTCTCGTTTCGCTCGGCTTGCCCGACGTCCTTTTAGCGCAATCTGCCGGAGCTCGCACGGTTGCGATGGAAATCAAAAACGACGCCGGAAAAGCCGGCGAAATACATTTGCGGCAAGGAGTGGTCGCTCACGCCGAAGCCGGCAAAAAATCAGGCCCCGAAGCGCTTCGCGAAATGCTGGCCTGGTCGGACATCGAGGTGCGCGAACGCGAAAAACCGCGTGCATCGCGTCGCACGGTCGATGGGGGTTGGATGGAACTGGTCATCGAAGCATTTCAAATCGCGAAAGCGCGACAGGCCCCACCACCGGTAAAAGATGTCCCGCCAAAGCCGCATCACAAAACCGGAAAAAAAATTGTCGCGGTCGACGACACGGAAATGTTGCTCATTTTCGTGGAGGACGTGTTGATGACGGCCGATCCCGAACTGCAGATCACCACTGCGCCTAGCGGGATCAGCGGAATCGAAGAAATCGCACGAATCAAACCTGACTTGGTCCTGCTCGATTACAGCCTGCCTGATATAAATGGCGACGAAGTTTGCCGGCGGCTGCTGCAAGACAAATTGACCGCACAAATCCCGATTCTCATGATGTCCGGGCACCTTCCGGAAATGTCGAAGGCGGCCGCAACACTCGATAACGTGGTCGCGACACTTCCAAAACCATTTTTGTCAGAGGCGTTGATCAGCCTTGTCCATGAAGTGTTGAGCGAACCGCGGCTGCCGCGAAAGAAAACGGTTCCATCGCGGAAATCTGTCGAGCCCTCGATCACGCCAGCGCCATCACCACGCGTGCCTGCCCGTGAGAAAGAGGCAGAACCCGCGGTAGAATCGCTCGCCAAGAATCGAAGGACGTCGCTCCCGAAAGAGCCATCTCGCAAGATTGAACCGCCTCCGCTACAGGTGCAGCAACCACCGCCGCCTCCGGCCGCTCCCGCACCACCACCACCACCACCTCCTCCTCCTGTCCTTCCACCGGCGACGGTAAGACCAAGCCGAAAGGCGGGGGCGTTCTTGCCGGAGGTACCGACCTCAGGTGTCAGCGGAAGCGCCGCAATGGTCCCGCCATCGACGAATCATGGAACCGAGGACGGCAAAGAGAAGGCCGCGACCACCGTTCAAGCTCCGCCGGCGGAGCCTGTCACGCCGATACACTTACCGCCAAAACCCGTTGCGCCCGAAGAGACCAAAATCCCGCCGCGTGAAGTTTTTTCGATGCCAGTTGTTTCCGAAGGGCCTAACGAGGTCATCTTGGGTTTATTTCTCGATGTGGTCTCTGTTCAATTGACGCCCGACCTTCGCATGGGGGCGATCCGGGCCAAGCCGTCATCTACGGAAGTCTCACTGGATGTAGTATCGGCGGCAATGCGGGCGACCCTGCCGGCGAATGGCTTTCAGCTGGGCCCGGTCGGCGTTGACGGAAAAGGAAGAATTGCAACGATCCGTCTGATCCCCACCCTTGTTCCCTTTAAGGCCGGGCAAACCAGAAACTCTCTGCAAATCGGCGGCGTTAGCGTCGTTCCGATCGATTCCACTGAGCGCGTTCAACTAACGCCAGCGCCCGGTGCTCCGATGACCATGCAATTGCTCGCTCATCTGGAACTCGCCGGAGTCGAGCTCTCGTCTTCCTTCCAGGTTTCTCAGTTGGTGCTGAAGAACCGCGGGAACAAAGTGCGCGTGACTCTAAACTCGCACGGCGCTGGCCAGGAGGAAACAGGCGCGACCTGCGAAATTCTTTCCGTCCGTTTGGATCACTCAGGCAAAATTGTGGAGCTGCTTCTCAATCCGATCCGCTAAGACGCACCGGGATTGGAGCGCTCTGGCTCGCCATCATCCCTCTGAATTGTGAGCGCCGATTATCTCGCGGTCTGATGCTGCGCTAAAAACCTTTCCAGATCTTCGATTCCGAAATTGGCTAATACTTGACCGTCCCAGACCAGAGTTGGTGTTTTCGATTGGTTCGAAATCTCTTTGAGCTTCTCCATGGCCAGATCATCGCCGCGGACGTCAACTTTTTCATAAGCGATCTGTCGCTGATCGAGATATTCCATCGCGGCCGCGCAATAGGGGCAGCCTGCCTTCACGTAAAGAATGGGCGCATTCACGAGTCCTTATTCGCAATCGGCGGGCAACGCGGCCGCTTTTATTGGAACTCGGATGACTGCCTTCGATTTATAGCTCGAACATCCAGCTCAGTTCAGACCGAGGGCGCTGAAGGTTGCGTCCACGTGTTGAAAATGGATGTCGGTCGAGCAAAGCCGATCGATTTCGGCGGCAGACAACCGCGCGGTTATTTCCGGCTCATGTTTCGCATTTTCAACGAATGACCCCTCGCCTTTCCAGGTTTTCATCGCCGCGCGTTGCACTGCTTCGTAAGCGTTCTTTCGTTCGACGCCGGCCCGCGTCAGCGCTAACAAAAGAGCCTGGCTATGATACAACCCCTTGGTCAGCGCGAGATTCTGCGCCATTCGCTCCGGATAAACCTGTAAGCCGGCAACGAGTTCGCGCAACTTCACCAACATGTAGTCGAGGAGCGTGCACGAATCGGGCAGAATAATTCTTTCCGCGCTGGAATGGCTAATATCGCGCTCATGCCAGAGGGCAACGTTTTCCAGAGCGACGATGGAATTACCACGAATGACCCGGGCTAGTCCGCTCAGCCTTTCGCCCGTAATCGGATTGCGTTTGTGCGGCATGGCGGAACTGCCCTTCTGGCCCTCCCCGAAGAATTCCTCCACCTCCAGCACTTCAGTGCGCTGCAAGTGACGGAATTCTGTCGCCCAGCGGTCGATGCTCGAGGCGACTAGCGCCAATGTCGTTAAAAACTCGGCATGCCGATCGCGCTGCACGATCTGCGTGGAAATGGTCGCCGCCTTTAATCCAAGCCTTTCACAGACGATCTTTTCAATCGCGGGATCCAAATGAGCATGGGTTCCAACCGCGCCGCTCAATTTACCCACGCGAATGCGCTCGCGAGTCTGATTGAGCCGCTCTTCGGCGCGTCCAAATTCGTCAAACATCAGCGCTAGTTTTAGCCCAAACGTTATTGGCTCGGCATGAATGCCGTGGCTCCGGCCAATCATGGGAGTCATTTTGAATCGGCGCGCCTGTTCCGCGATCACCGCGCGCAACTTTTTCACACCATCAAGCAGGATGTTCGACGACTCGGTCAGTTGCACCGCGAGCGTCGTGTCCAGAATATCGGACGATGTCAGTCCCTGATGGATCCATCGCGCCGCCGGGCCGACCGATGACGCCACGTTTTCCAGGAACGCTATGACGTCGTGGTTCGTGCGTTTTTCGATTTCGGCAATTTCGGCTACGGAAAAGCGCGCCAGCTTGCGAATTTCGGCGGCATCCGCCTTGGGAATTTGACCGAGCTCAGCCATCGCCTCGCAGGCGAGCGTCTCAATCTCCAGCCATATTTCAAATTTTCGCTGGTCCGACCAGATCGCGCGCATCTCGGGCCGGGAATAACGATCAATCACCGGGAGACCATAAGAGCGCTGGTGGAAGCCGAAAAGCGTTTATTGGCAAAAAAGAAATCGCTCCGGCGGACGAACCACCGGAGCGACTTCAAAAGTCGATCAAGATTTACCTTAGCAAACCCGAGCGCGCGTAAAGCGACCGTTGCTTTCGACGCGGACACGACCACTTGCAAGCAGGTCGGCCACGGTGGCCACGGTTTCAGTGGTGCTCTTTGTGCAGGAGCTTACCGCAAGGATAAGATCGCCGAGCGAGAGTTTGGGACGGGGTTTGAGGATTTGTTGGGTCTTTTTCATGTTAACTACACGGAATTAGAGCAAATCCGGTGCCATTTCGTTCAAACTAAGTCCTCCGAGGCGTCTGATTTGTCGACAGCAGGCTACTTTCGTGCGAGCCCGCGAAAACTGGACATATGTGTCAGTTTTCTTTACACAAACTGTACTGACGCAATCCGGTCTCGGGCGCCCTTCGTTATTTGCCTCTCCCTTGAAGGGAGAGGATTAAGGTGAGGGATTCATCCGCTCGCGTGGTCGGAAATGTGGAGCTACCAGTTATGAATTCGACTCCTCACCCTCCCCCCTCTCCTCGGTCGACGAGGAGAGGAAAACCCTTCGCTCACGAATCTCGCGAGAGCATTTGCATCTCCCGGGCGCTCGCATGTGGGCGTCGGTCTCTGAGCGGCGTGATGCGTGGGCACCTGAAACATTAGCGCCGCGCTTCGCAGAGCGAAGCGTCTACCGGCTCGGGTACCCGCCGCGCCTATTCCCGCTTCATCAATCGCATCGTTGCCAGGTAAAGCACCGCAAACGCCACCACGATCACGACGATCCAGAACGATTGCGCTTTGATGAAGTGAACCAGGGCTTCAGGGTTCGACATCAGGTCCGGCTGCGCGTGATACGCTTTGCCCCCGAGATAAGCGAGGACTGAGCACCAAAGTCCCGACCCGACGACCGTCATCAAACTAAAAGTGCCAAAATTCATCCGGACAAGCCCCGCTGGAATAGAGATGAGATGACGCACGACAGGCAGCAGCCGGGCGAAAAAGACACCACTGGCTTCGTAACGCTCCAACCAGCGCTCGGCATCGTCCAGTTTTTCTGGTTGGAGAAAAACAAAGCGTCCCCATCGAACGATCAGGGCTCGACCGACAAGCCGTGATACCCAATAAGTAATCGCCGCCCCGAGATACGATCCGACCGTCCCAGCGACAATGACTCCGGTAAAACTGAGTTTGCCCTGCGCCGCCAGGAACGCGGCTGGCGGGATAACAATCTCGCTCGGCACCGGAAAAATAGAGCTTTCCATCGCCATCAAAACAATAATCCCGATATAACCGCCGGAGGTGACCCAATCGAGCCAGGTTTGGAGAAGATGATGCACGGGAAAGAATTTGGGATTTGGGATTTCGGATTTAGCCTGCGCAATCGGCCGCGGCTTAGTTCAATCCGAAATCGCTTCTCCGCAAACGTAAACTTCACATGTCCATCTACCGGCGCGTTCTTGAATATTACCGTCCGTTTTGGCCGCAAACGCTTTTAGGGTTGCTCCTTTCGCTCTGTGGGATTGGCCTGAGCCTTCTCAAACCGTGGCCGTTTAAGATCATTATCGATGATCTGATCCCGAACCATGCGTCGACGAGCGGATGGCACTCAGTAATCGCTCGTAACGGGCATACTGCACTCATTGCCCTTTGTTCCGCATTGGTAGTCATTCAATTGCTATGGGGGGCGGTGAATTGGGCGACGAATTATTTGTTTGTAAAAATTGGTCTGCAAGCGCTCCTGAAATTGCGGACGGATCTTTATTCTTACTTGCAGTCGCTCTCGCTCAAATATCACGACGCTCGTCGCTCGAGCGATTCCAGCTTCCGCGTCGCCTACGATTCACAATCGATCCAGACCATCTACAACAAGGGATTCACGAATATTTTTGGCTCGGTCATCACTTTGCTCGGCACCCTCGTCATCATGGTCCGGCTCGATTGGCAACTGGCGCTGTTGTCTCTTGGAATTGTTCCTTTCCTCCTCGGTGCGATCTACTTCTTTGCCCATCGTATCCGGCGAGAATCGACTTTTATCCAGGAGCAGGAGAGCGCTGTCCTCGCCCAGGCGCAGGAAGGGTTGAGCTCGATCCGAATGGTGCACGCGTTCGGACGTGAAGAATGGGAAGTGAGTCAGTTTCATTTTCAGGCGAGCCAAAGTCTGCAGGCGAATCTGCGTCTGACCCTAACGAACCTGAACAGCGCCCTCGTCATCAGCACACTGATGGTCGTGGGGACGGCGGCACTCTACTACCTCGGCACCATGCATGTGCTTTCCGTAAAACTCACCCTTGGTTCGCTGCTCGTATTCAGCGCCTATCTCTTGATGCTTTATCAACCCCTTGAGTCCCTCACCTACACGACATGGGCGATGGAGGGTGCGACCGCGGGCGCGAGACGATGCTTCGAAGTGCTCGATCGCGCCGATGATGTGCTCGATTCGCCGAGCGCCATCGAGATTTCAGAAACGCAGGGTGCCATCGGGTTTCAAAATGTCCGTTTCGCTTACGCTGAGGAT
>JBEEGU010000265.1:0-2863 GCA_041167025.1 Verrucomicrobiota bacterium | reverse complement strand
CTTTTATGTGGTGGATGGACGTCTGCTAATCGATCTCGAAGATCGCGTGGTGGAACTGACTCCGCGCCAGGGTTTCACTGTGCCGAAAGGGGTGCAGCATCGCACGCGTGCGCCCGAGCGAACCATTATCCTAATGGTGGAACGAGCGGATATTGTTCCGACTGGCGATTAGGGTCGCCCACGGCAAGCGGCGGTCGGTGATCGCCGCTTTAAATTAGAAATGTGAAAATCATTTCCGGTGGCCAGACTGGTGTTGATCGCGCCGCGCTCGATGTCGCCTTGAAACATGGAATTGATTGCGGCGGCTGGGTTGCGCCGGGACGTCTCGATGAATTGGGAAAAATCCCTGATCGCTATCCGCTCACGGAGGTGGAAGAAGGGGACGCGGCGACCCGGACGTTGCAGAATGTAAAAGATTCCGATGGAACCCTGCTCATTTTCTTTCGCGAGCTGGCCGGCGGGAATGCATATACAGCGCGGTCTTGCCGCGAATTGAGACGACCGCACCAATTAATTGATGCGGCTAAAGTTCCTGTTGGAGAGGCCGGGAAGTTGATTGCTAACTTCGTGCGCGAGCACGAGGTCCACATTCTGAACGTTGCAGGCCCGCGAGCGAGCGAGTGGGCGGAAGGCTATGATTATGCGTTTCGTGCGATAGAAAAATTTTTGAAAAGTTAGAGCCCGCGAACGTCCGACAACTTTCAGTTCGGCCAATTCTGCCCGATGGGGCTGCGTATTCTTCGTTGTGTAACCGGTGGCGAGTTGGGTGAGGTCCCTCGGCGCGCTTCACCTGCCTCGGGATGACAAGTGCTGCGTGCGATTTCGCGCTATTCGTAACGCAGTGCTTTGACCGGGTCGAGTCGTGCGGCGAAGTAAGCTGGAATGAGCGCTGCAACCGAACAGATCACAAACGCGCTGATGCAAATGATCCAGACGTCCTGCGGCACGATTTGCGCCGGGATTTGCGAGAATTGGTAGACCTCCCGCGGGAAAATCTCGATGTGAAAAGTCGAGGCAAGCCAATGACTGAATTCGTTTCGGTAACGGATTAATGTCATGCCCAGGCCGAGACCGGTCAGTGTGCCGAACAACCCGACAACGGTTCCCTGGCCGAGGAAAATCCAGACGATCTGGGAAATGTTGGCACCGAGGGCTTTCACGATTCCGATTTCCCGTCGCTTTTGCACTGTCACGGTGATGAGCGTGCTCATAATTCCGAAAGCAGCCACGACCACGATGAAGAAGAGGAGAAAAAACATGACCGTTCTTTCAAGCCGCACTGCCTCGAAAAATTGCTTGTTCATTTCGATCCAGGTTTGCGCGAATTGGGGCGGTTCCAAAAATTGGTTGATCGCTTGCTTCACCCGGTCGGCGCCATAGGGATTATCGGTTTTAACGGTCAGGCCGTGGAGTGCATCGCCGAGACCGTACAATTCCTGAGCGACGTAGATCGGGACAAGCAAGAACTCAGAGTCATGCAAATAATGACCGGTCTCGAAGATCCCGGTAACGGTGAGTTCTTTTGGCAAGATCACGTCGCGCAGTTCATCGATCGCTTTCTTTTCCTCCGGGCCTTTGGCGTTCTCGAGCTTCTTAATTCCATCGAGAATTTGGCCAAGGTTGCCGGGCGAATAAATAGTAAGCTTATCGCCGACACCGACTCGCAATTTGCGGGCGAGTTCTACGCCGAGCACGGTCGAGTCACCTTCGAGATCGAGTTTGCCCGCAGTAATAAACTTGCGTAGAGGAATCACTTTTTCCTCTGCGACCGGATCGATGCCGCGAATCATCGGAGCAAGCCGGCGATTCTCAAACTCAGCAATGACCGGTCCTTGAATGTAAGGCGCGGTTGCCACCACACCCGGCGTTTGTTCGATCTTGGTTTGGAGCGGCCGCCAATCGTGTAAAACGTCTTCGGTGGTGACGAGAATATGCGCGTCAAAATCGATCACTTTCTGGCGCAGTTCGCGATCAAACCCAGTCATCACCGAAATGACGAGGATCAGAACCGTCACCCCGAGCGTTACCCCGAGAATCGAGATGAGGGTGATGATGGAAAGAAAAGTGCGCTTTGGTTTAAGGTAACGCAGGGCGAGAAAGAGGCTGAACGGCAGTTTCAAATCGGCGATACCGTGGCTGCGATTGCGCTGATTGCCAACAATTGTTGCGGGCCAGCCCTATGGCATTGAGGTCGTCTAGCGCCGCGAACCGCGTAACACTAAATGCGGTACAACATGGCGATGAGTAGCTCCATAGCGAGAATCCAAACCAAGAGCACCTGCCACAAGCGAAGGTTGCGCGAAGCCCAGGTATCCGCCGTCACCTCGGGGTCCTGTCCGAAGAATTGCTTGCGTCTTCGAAGAACGTAAATCCCCGCGAAGAAGACCGCCGCGAGGCAAACACCAAAGACAATGCGTAAGGCGAGAACGGCATCGCCCACGTGATGGACGGCAGCGAGATCGCGCATACTGAGCTTTCGCCGTTCGGGAGCGATTTGGCCGGACTCTAAAACTTTCGCACTGTGAATGTCGCTGGCGAAAGCCGTTAGCGGATCGAGTTACAACCGCCTCTCTTTGGCTTCAGGGGCTTCGCGAATTCCAATCAGCGGAATAAAACACCAACATGGACGCCGAGTCTTCCGGCTTCAAAACGAAGCGCTGACTGTCACGACATGTTCCGCTGTCGAGCCGATCACGCGCAGATTCTTACAACCCCAGGGGATGGCGGGCATCGAAGCCCCCTGTGCTGCGCCCCTCTGTGTACCAGCGCGGGCCCACATCGCCACCGTAACGAAAATCAGTCGTATCGAGGCGTAATCCCGCGATCATGGCAAAAGTGTGACCGTGTCGGGAATAAACCGTGA
>JBEEGU010000264.1:0-7433 GCA_041167025.1 Verrucomicrobiota bacterium | reverse complement strand
CGTCGATTGTGCTTCGCTCGAAGACAATCTGGGAATCCATTCCGCTGCCGTCTGTGGATTGGATTCGGCCAAAACATTAATCACATTTGGCAGGACAGCATCGCGCGCGTTGGCGGAAGGCAAAGTTTCGATCCATGAGAGCGCTCCTTGCGCATCGAGGCGCGCCCATTGCCGCGCAATATTATCGAGCAACGTTTTGCGATTATCGTTCTCAGGCGTATGGAGGGCGAAATCGGCCGCCGCGCGCGGGTCAGTCGCGGCCCATTGCGAAACGATCGTATTGAGCGCGTTCTGGCGCGCAGTGCCAGCCGGAAGTTTTTGGGCCCACTGCACTGCCTCCTGCGGATCGTTTGCACCGAATCGGTTGGCCACGGCGCTGGCGGCTTCGTCCTGCGTTTTGCCAGGAGGCAGACTGGTGACGTATTGAGCAGCGGCAGATGGGTCGGCTTGGACCCACATGCCTACGATGGAACGCAACGCATTGGATTGTGAATTCAGAGACAAGCTTTGCGCCCAAGTGATCGCCGCGCGCGGATCCACCGTTCCCCATTCCCGTGCAATACTGCTGATGGCCTGCTCCCGGCCTTGTCCGGACGGCACACTGGTAATCATAGCGGCAGCTTTTTGCGGGTCTTTGTTCGCCCAACTCGAAAAAATATTTTGCATCGCATTATCACGGCCTTGACCAGGCGGAAGAGTGTTCGCCCAGGCAAAGGCTGCTTCGGGATCTTCGCGCGCCCAACTTCCTCCAATAGATCCCCAGACCATTCCGCGATTGGAAGCGAGTGGAAGCTGAGAGGCGGCCTCCACTGCCGCGGTGGGATTGAGGGTAGCCCACCGTCCAAAAACGGACGCGTAAAGACCGTATTGATCAGCGCGCGGAGGCAGATTTTGCAAAAGTGACAGTGCTGTCGCGGGGTCTTTATCAACCAGGGCGAATATCACTGACTGGGTCGCCTGATCGCGTAACTGCCCAGGCGGAAGTTGCATGGCCCAGGTGCTGGCTCCTGCGGAATCGTGTTCCGCCCATCCTGCCAATGCACTACTGATCGCGCGATTGCGAGCGTTACCGGCGGGAGCATTTTGCGCATATGCCAATGCTCCTTTCGGATCGAATTCCGCCCACCGGCCCAGCAAAAGCGAAACGACCATGCTTTTTTCCTGGGGTTTCGAGAGAGTGTCGGCAAAGGCCGCCACTTCTCCGACATTGGTTTCGTCGATCAGCTCGGCCAGTTTGCCCAACTCAACATATGCGCGGCGATTACCGAAATGGCTTACGGCGGCTTTGAGGGCGACCACGATATTTTCTTTGGTCGCAGCAGGAGCCGCTTTTTCGGACGAATCTTTCACGGGCGCATAAATTTTGTGCGCGGCCATATCGATGGATGGCGAAGTTTCGGGGATTGAATCGCCTTTTCGCGGTTCCGAGAAAGAGGTTCGCGCGACCGGAATGGCATAACGGCCGATCATTATCCCGGCGAGAAGCGCAACGAGACTGAGAATGGAAAGGGCGACCGGCTTCAACACGACAAATTACACTACAAAGGCTGATATGTTCAAGTGAACTTATCTGCCACTCAAACGATTTCCATCGGGCATTTCGGCAACGCTTTTAAAAATGCCCGGCCATAAGCCTTTGTCACAATCCGATTGTCCAAAATCACAATCATTCCCCGGTCGGTTTTCGTCCGGATCAATCGGCCCACCCCTTGCCGCAACTTCAATACTGCCTCCGGCAACGAGTATTCGGTAAATGGATCGCCACCGCGCTCTTCGATCAACTCCAGTTTCGCCTCGATCAGCGGATGATCCGGGACCGCAAAAGGCAAACGAGTGATAATCACATTCGAAAGCGCTTCGCCGGGCACATCCACTCCCATCCAAAAACTGTCCGTGCCAAACAGGACGCTGCGCGGTGTCGTTTTGAATTGCTCGAGCAATCGCCCCCGCGGCAGGCCTGCGCCTTGAACCAGAAGGTTCATCTTTTTGTCCGCGAAAAACTTTTCCATTCGCGCCGCGATCTGCTGCATCCCGCGGTAACTGGTAAAGAGGACAAAGGCCCGGCCCTCGGTCTCTTCCACAAAATGACCGATCCAGTATGCGAGCGCTTCATCGCAAGCCGGGTCACGCGGATCCGGCATTTTCTGCACGATGAAAAGCTTCATCTGCTTGGGGAAATCAAACGGGCTTCCGAGTTGAAGCGGCCGGGCCTCATCAGCGCCGACGCGTTGGCGGAAATAGGCAAGGTCCGGGCGACCGACCGCGAGGGTGGCGCTGGTCATGATGCAGGAACAGCCATCGCGAAAAAGCATGCGCCGCAGGTATGGAGCGATATCGATCGGCGCGCCGTTCAGTGAAAGAATCTGCGCGGCTTTGCCGGTCCGCTCGGCCCAGTAAACATATTGCTCCGCGGTATGCCCAAGAAACGTCGCAATTTCATCACGCGCATCTCGAATCCGTCCGCCGAGCTCCTGGAGTTCCGCCTTCAAGAACTCGTCTTCTGTTTTGCGCGCTACTTCGATAATCCGCGCTTGCAACGCCATCAACCGACCGGTGATGGTGTCTGGAACAAAGTCCGGGTCGCGCACCCGATATTCACGACCTTTGGCGAAATTACACTGCTCTTCCACCGCTTGAAAAAAGCGATCAACCTCTTCGACCAGCGTAGCCGACAAAGTGACTCCAGGCGCGTCGCGGGTAACGGTAAAAAGACCTTTGCGGGTTCGGGCATTGTAGAGGCGCTGGATGGTCGAACGCAGTCCATATTGCGACACGCCGATGCCGATCTGGCGGGAAGCAGTTTGCTCGAGGGTGTGCGCTTCATCGAAGATGATGAAGTCGTTCGGGAAAAGGTAGCCACTTTCTCGGTCCTCCTGTTCGGCGGCGCCGCCCAGAAGCATGAAAAGCAGCGTATGGTTCAGAACAATGACATCAGCCGAAAGCAGTCGTTTGCGAGCTTGCTGATAAAAACAATTGCCGCGTTGGCCGCAGGTCTTTGTCGTGCAAATGTGGGCTTCGCTGCAGACCTGCGCCCAAACTTTCCCATCCGGTTGAATGCTGAGGTCACTGAGCGATCCGTCTTTGGTTGTCGCTGCCCACGTGGCCAACTCTTGCAGCTCGGTTTGTTCAGGGCCCGTGAAAAGATCGTTTGCCTGCTGCAGAGCCCGCTGCAGGCGATGAGGACACAAATAATTGTGCCTGCCTTTCATCAGCGCGGCATCGAATTCAATCGGCAAAATCTTTTGTACTATTGGGATGTCTTTGTCGAGAAGCTGCTCCTGAAGGTTGATCGTATGAGTCGAAATGATCGCCTTCTTTTTTTGCTCCAGCGCGTAGAGGACGGCCGGGACGAGATAAGCGAGCGATTTTCCAACACCGGTGCCCGCTTCCACCACCAAATGCCGCTCCTCTTCCAACGCTTCCGCCACCGCCACCGCCATCTCCTGTTGCTGCGGCCGGTACTCGAAATTTTTGGCCTTCGAGAGAATCCCGTTCTCGGAAAAAATAGTCCGGACGCGGTCAACAAATTCCGTTCCGAGAGAATCTTTCAATGCAATCATTTTGGGCCGAACCAACCGCATCGTACCTGGTCCGCATGCGGGTTGACAGGCGTGAAGATACGCAGCGTTAATCAGGCTGCATAAACATTCCGGACCTTGGTCGCTTCGGCAATACGAGCATCGATCTCAGGGACCGGCGGCTCCTTCGCCAAAAGACGAAGTCGCCGTGACGACCCGGCTGTCGATTTGGAAATCGTTGCTCCTTGTTCGGTGCCCGGCCCGGATTGACCCGCCTTGCCTTTTGCTCGGTATTCAATGCTTTCACACTTCCAACCGAAACGAGAAGCAAGCACACGTGACTATCTTACAGGTTGAAGTTTGGAATTTCTCCGGATGTTGGGGCTTGGAATTTGGAGTTTGCCCGCGTCTCAGCCAAAGTGCGAAGTCGATCGAGTTAAGTTAAACTAAGCTGACCACCAACAACCTGATTAATGAAACTGCTTGATCGCTATGTCCTGCGCAATTTTCTGCAGGCCTATGTCTATTGCATCGTTGGCTTCATCTCGATCTGGCTCATTTTCGATGTCAGCGATAATATTTCGACCTTTATTGACCAGAACCTCGGGTTCGTTCGCGTCATGCATTATTATTTGACGCAAGTGCCGCAAATCTTCGTCATTCTTTTGCCCGTCTCGCTTTTGCTCGCGCTCCTTTTTTGTTTGGGACGAATGTCGCGCGCGAACGAAATTGTTTCGATGTTGACGGCGGGCGTCAGTATTCCACGCGTCTTACTGCCGCTGATCGTTATCGGACTTTTGACCGTGTGGGCCAGCATCGCGCTGAACTATCAACTTGCGCCTCACGCCGATCTTGCCCGCAAGAGTTTTGTCGGAGGCGAGCGCGCGCGCCGGGAGTCAACAATTGAAGGGCAAATTTTTCGTAATCGAACCGATAATCGCACCTGGTTCATTCAAACTTTTCGGCGCGGCGGAAATAACTTCAATCACGTGCAGGTGCTGCAGCAGGATGCGCACGATAACATTGTCACAAATTATCTTGCCGGACGCGCGACTTATCAGCCGTCGACAAAAAACTGGGTTCTCGAATCGGTCAAAATCGTCAGCTACGATGTCCATGGGAATATCACGCATGAAGAGATCAAGCCGTTTCTCACCGTCAGCCATTGGAGTGAAACGCCATACCGGCTGAGCAGTGCGAACGTGCGCGCGGAATATTTAGGCGTGCCCGAGTTACGCGAATACCTGCGATTTAATTCCGATTTTCCGAAAACGCTTCTCGCGCCTTTCCGGACGCATCTGCAATACCGGCTGGCCTTGCCCTGGACGTGTTTGGTGGTTGTGTTCATTGCCGCTCCGCTGGGCATCGGTTTCTCCCGCCGTGGCATACTCTCCAGCGTTGCCACGTCGATCATCCTGGTGTTTTCGATGAATTTCCTGACCCATCTTTTTCTCGCTCTTGGTGAAGGGGATCGCATTCCTTCCTTCGCCGCAGCCTGGACGCCCAATCTGATTTTCGCGATCATCGGACTGTATTTGCTCTATTTGCGAGCGACCAATCGCGAAGGGCTCGGCTTTTCTCTGCTCTTTTCACGGCGTATCATTAGCAGATGAATCCGTTGGCGAATGAATGGGCGATTAAACATCGTTCCGACGTATGCACCGCGACCAACCGGCCGTTCGCGCCGGGCGAACAATTTTATACCCTGTTGTTTCGCGAGTCGGACGGGTTTCGCCGCGAGGATTTGAGCGAAGAAGCGTGGACGGCTCGCAATGAAAATATTCGTCCGTTTTCATTCTGGAAAAGCCGCTATGAACCTGCTCCGCCCGAACCTCCCGAAACGTTAGCCAAAGAAACGGCGGAGCATCTGTTCCGTCGCCTTGTATCTTCGCCCGAGGCGCCCGTGAACGCGTGCTACGTGCTGGCGGTTATGCTGGAGCGCAAGCGCGTATTGAAACCGGTGAAGACCGACGAAAATGGGGAAGGCCGAATGCTCGTGTATGAGCATCCGCCTTCGGGGGACGTCTTTATTGTGCGCGATCCAGGATTGCGCCTGGATGAAATACAAACTGTCCAAAACGAAGTTTCCGCTCTCTTGCGCGCCAGCGCGGCGTAGAATCAAGGAGCGGCGGTCTCCAGACCGCCGGGCTAATTAATTCGGCGGCTAGGAAGCCGCCGCTCCTTGGTACCCTGCGTCGAATCGCGCAGGCGGCTTCTTTCTCGCCCATGAGCCAAAGGTGGATCGACCTTCTGCCGGGCGATGGTAAATCGGCGCCGAAGGCGCATTCATTCCGCTAAAATTCAAACGTGTACCACCTGCGCAGCAGCTCTTCTTGTGAGAGAATATGGCGATGAGTACCGCCCTCCCCTGGTTCCGGGAAAAATTTCCACTCTATCTCGCGCCCATGGCCGGGGTTTCGGACAAGATCTTCCGGCAGCTTTGCAAAGAGTATGGCGCCGACGTTCTCACGACGGAGTTTGTTTCGTCCGAAGGAATTTTTCGAAGGAACGAACGAACGCGAGAATATCTCGACTTTGACCAACTCGAGCGCCCGGTGGGCGTGCAACTTTTTGGCGGAAATGCCGAACATATGGCGGAAGCCGCGCGCCAGGTCGTTGATTGGGTGCAACCTGATTTTATCGACTTGAATTTCGGCTGTCCGGTGAACAAGGTCGTCGCGAAAAATGGTGGCTCAGCCTTGTTAAAGGATTGCCCGACTCTTTCGAGCGTTGCTGCGGCGGTCGTGCGGGCGGTCGCGCCGCTGCCGGTAACGGCGAAGATTCGGATCGGTTGGGACGCCGATTCAGTTAATGCCGTTCGCGTAGCCGGGATTCTGGCCGATCAAGGAATTGTTGCTCTCACGGTGCATGGCCGGACTCGCGCGCAAGGCTATTCCGGAGCCGCTGACTGGAACGTTATTGGTGAAGTTGCGGCCACGGTTTCGATTCCGGTGATCGGCAACGGCGATCTTTCTTCTCCTGCCGATGTGGCGAAGCGACGCAGCCAGGCGGCGATCTCCGGCGCGATGATTGGGCGGGCAGCGATGAGCGCACCCTGGATATTCAGACAGACGAAGCAATATCTGCTAACCGGTGAGGTTCCTGCTCCACCCGAGCTGGGTGAACGATGGGACCTGATTTTACGCCATTGCCGGCTTGCGGTCGAAGAATGGGGCGTCGAAGACCAGGCGATTCGGTCATTGCGCGCACGCTTGATGGCCTATTCGAAAGGTTTTCCCGGCAGCAAAGTGCTCCGTGAAAAATTTCAGCATGTTTCCACGCTGCCGGAAGTCGCGGAAATCGCCGAAGAGCATTTGCAAAACTCGACGGCGGAAAACGGGTTGGCCGCGCCGGCTTTGATTTAATCCGCATGGAATCGTCTATTGATTCAACAAAGCCTGCACCGATCAATTTCAAGATCGGCAATGAGCGTTTGATCAAGGCGACCGAGAATGCGTCGCGCAAATTATTCTCGCTGCTCGAAAGACAAGGACGGCCCAATGGCGCATTGCGAGTCGCAGTGATCGGTGGCGGTTGCTCCGGGCTGCAATATAAAATGGATCTGGTCGATGGTCCTGCCAACCGCGATATCGTTGTCCAAACCGCGAATATTCGTGTCGTGGTTGACCCGAAGAGCGCGCTTTTTGTCAGCGGCTCGGTCCTTGATTATAGCGATGACCTGCAAAAGGGGGGCTTTAAAGTCACGAACCCAAACGCCGTCGCGCATTGTTCCTGCGGCGAGAGTTTCGCGGCATGATCGATCATTTCGCCGCACTGCGGCAGATCCGCCGGCCCTGGTTGGACCCGGAAAAGCTAAAGGAAGAATATCACCAATTGACATTGGCTGAACACCCGGACCGGGGAGATCGCCGCGCGGATGCGTCTGGCGAATTTGCCGCGGTAAATGAGGCCTAT
>JBEEGU010000263.1:0-5948 GCA_041167025.1 Verrucomicrobiota bacterium | reverse complement strand
GGATTGAAAATGCTCATTCGATCAAAGACCGGCTCCACATAGCCGGTGAAAGCGCCGTTTTTCGCGTTCATCTCCGTCGCGAGCTTTAAACTGCCGCTTTCGAAAGTGAATCCGGCGTAAGCTTTGGCGAAGTCATTTAATTTGGTCAACGGAATATCAGTCATTTCAAGCTTGAGCGAGAACGTCGGTTTCGGGGCGTAAGGATCGAGCGAGATTTGGGAACGCGCGTTCCCTTCACGCAGTGGTCGTCCTTCAATCAGGATTTCTGCGATCAGATTCTTCGAAAGTTTTTTGCTGTTGGTCAGATTGGTCGCCACCATTTGCACGCGATCGATCACGACGTCCACCCTGGGCTTCTTGTTGAAATCTCGATAATGAATTTCGCCATCGTGCGTGGCGAAACGATTGATTCTTAGCGGGAACAACTGCTTGATCTTTTCTGCCCACGGCTTGTCGACCCCGGCCTGAGCCTGATCTTTGGTCGGGCCATTGACGAAATTCATCTGCGGTTTGTAAAAATCGATTTCGCCAACGAATGCGCCATCCCAGAGCGCTTTCCATTCGACCGAGAGATCAACCAAAGGTGCGGAAAAAAACGGGACCGGCACGCGTCCGCTCGTTTTTTCGATTTTAACGTTGTGAATCTGGTAAGCGCCGCGCCAGAGATGCAGCGTCACGGCGGCCACATGTCCACGGTATTCAGGAATTTCTGACAATTTGCGATTCACATAATCGCGCACCCAGATCGCGAGCATGACATGCACAACGATCACAACACCTGCGATTACGACGATCAACCAGAACCACCAACGTTTAGCCAATGATTTCACGTTTGTGTATTGGAACTAACGCGGCCATCCGGCCCCGTGGTTGTATCGACGCTTCACCCTACGGTCGGGTACGCCAGCCACCCGGCGCTATTAGCGTGGCGGAGTAGTCGATGGCGACGGACTCGGCACCGGGAAGGCAAAGGTCGGGGCGGCCGATGTTGCCGGTGCGTTCGCTCCACTTGAGGACGCAGCCGGCGTCGCGCTTGGGAGCGGGGTGGGCGTAGGCGTAGGCGTGGGTGTTTGAGTTGGAGTAGGCGGAGGCGGGATAATGTTCTCCCAGTGATGCAGCGGCACCGTTACACCCCCAATCTCGTCGACCAACGTCTGGCAGCGCGCTTGGATCTTGTCCAAATCCGGAGGGCCAAACGGACTATCGGCTGAGCCCGGGAAAATGAGATAGGTCACTTTGAGCTCACTGACCGGACGATTGTAGGCGGTCGCAAGATTATTGATCTCTTTCGCAATGCGCAATGAGGCTTCACCTGCCTTGTCGTTAGGGCCGACATCCCCGACTAATGCCGGATAAACTGAATCACCAAAGACAACGAGCGCATAATCGCCCACTTTTACGCCTTCACGCGAGCGCGCGAATGCGCCTGGGATTACGATGAATGGATCTGTCGCGCCGATTAGGAAACTAAATTTCTTCATCGTCGTCACCTCATCCCGTAATTGATTGACTGCACCGCGCAGATCGTGTTTCCGGTCCGGAGTCGTGGTTTTCGAGCCAAACTCGTCCTCCGCTTTCTTCAACCGTTGTTCGACCGCGGGCAGATAGGGATTCGGCGTCGCCGTCTTTTTTTGCCAGCGATAACTCGTGAACGGCTTGAAATTCGTCGTTACGGCGGGGCCACTCGGCATGCGATCGGAATCGGAGCCGTCGGAATCGACATCCATATCGGCCTGGAGCAAAAGCGCTTTGCGATGATTTTTCGGATCCCGTAATTGCAGAATCGTTTGGCAATCATAAAAGTTGTGACGCGAAAGCAGTTGATCCAGACGACCGAGGTTATCTCGTAAGATTTTGACCTTTGTTGCGTAGAGATCGGCAAATAACGGTGAAACGGAATCCGGGCCAATCATTGCGGCCAGGCCCGGAAATAAAGTGGGGAGCTGCGGGCTGACCTTGGCTAATTCTTCAATCGTTTTGTTAGCCGAAGGCAATCTGGCCTGCAACTTGAGATCAAGCACATAGCTCTCCGGATTGACTCGTTCAGTGGCGGCATCGGCGCCGGCTGGGGTATCGATCGTGGAATGAAGCGTCACGCCGTTGAATATTTTGGCGGTTTCAATCTTGCCGGTGATGACTGGAGCCCGAGTCGGGGATGGCTCGGCCGTCGGCGTCGGCGAGGCCAATACTTCCCCCGGCGCAAAACGTTGTAAACGTTCCAGGGATACCCAGCGATAAACGATGGCGGCGAAAATCAGAACCGCCAGAAGCAGCACGAGCCGGCGCCACGTCCTAACGCGAAAGCTTGCCACGCCCGTTATTTTCTCAGCCACGCCGCCACCGCCATGACAATCCCGATCGCGCTCAAGACTGTCATCATGCCCGCGGGCATCATACGGCCGGTCCGGACAAACTTCGGAATAAACTGACCGGCGAGAAGAAGCGAAACGATCAGTCCGAGACCAACACCAAGCGCGCGATGTTCCGGAAGAACCAGGCCGGCCACGATCAGCAGGATGCCAGTGAGGGACCCAGCGATGATGGAAACCGTGCTCCCAGCTTTGACGTATCCCATGATCCCACCGGCAATTGTCAGCAGACCGAAAACCAGAAAATAAATTTTAGCTACACCCATGGGCTCGGTCGGACTCGTAATCCAACAAGAGCACGCTGTCCAATGAGAGAGGCGAAAACCGCTGCCGGCCTGTGAAGAAAACGGCCGATCCACTGATGTTTCGTTGTCGAATGGTGGAAAAGTCGTTGCACCCGAGAGCGACAGGCCGCAAGATCACGACGCGATGAACCGACACCCGTTTCGGGGTCCGACTTGCTGGCTGCGTAGTTTAGTCGCGGCAGGCACCACGCTTGTTTTCCTTTGGACGCTTGTCCTAAGCGCTTCGCCGTCAATCCACGAGCGCCTGCATCCCGATGCCAATCGTGTCGAGCACAGTTGCGCTGTCACGATCGTAAGCTCCGGCCAGTTCAATCACTCCGCGCAGGTTCCTCTTGTTGATCCGCCGGTTCCCGCAGTCCTCCTCGCGAAAGTTGCGCGGTTGAGCCCGCAGTGGGTCCAATCATCGTATCTCGGAGCGAGCGTTTTCGAGCACGCGCCACCAGCACTAGCCTAGCGCGCACCGACCGCGTTCTCTCGCGGAGCATCAGAAATCTTTCACTTCGCTTGAGTCGCAGCACGGTCGCGTGCAAGCGACCGCTTTTCTCTCTGGCCTTCGTGCAAAATGCCGAATGGCCCACCCAAACCCAATTTTGCAAAGTTCCATTTTCAATTCCAATGAATCAAATTTTCCTTTCCACCACCGCTCTGACATTCCTTTGTGCGGCAGGTATTATTTCCGGCCAAGACGCTGTCGCGCCCGGGCCCAGTCCTTCTTCATCCGGCACCACTGAAGCTGAACGAGTGGTCGTAACGAGCGAGGCGCTGGACGTCTCGCGCGAATCCATTGTCCCGAGCCTTGGAGCCACCCGTTATACGGTAGGGCCCGATCGTCTCGATTCGCAGGCGCAGGGCGAAAACGCCCCATTTAACCAAACCATTCTGCGGTTTCCCGGAGTGGCGCAGGATTCGTTCGGACAGCTTCATGTCCGCGGCGAACATGCCAACCTCCAGTACCGGATTGATGATGTCTTGCTGCCGGAAAGTATTCCCGGCTTCGGCCAGGAACTCGAGACGCGTTTCGCCGACAACATCTCACTCATTACCGGCGCGCTACCTGCCCAGTTCGGTTTTCGTACGACCGGTGTCATTGATATTCACACAAAAAACGGCGCCGTCTTCCAGCAAGGCCAGGCGTCGGTTTATGTTGGAAGTTTCGATACCATCATGCCGAGTATCGAATACGGCGGCGCGACGGGAAACCTCAGCTATTACGCCAGTGCGAACTACCTGCACAGCGGTATTGGAATTGAAAACCCGACTCGAAGCAGCAATCCCATTCACGACAATACGGATCAGTACAAGTTTTTCTCTTACCTTTCCTATATCTTCGATGAGACAAGTCGTCTGACCCTGCTTGTCGGCGGCAATCACAGCGATTTCCAAATTCCGAATAATCCGGGGCAGGCTCCGCTCTTTGACGACATGGGAAGAACGAGCTTCAACTCGGCCAAGCTCGACGAGAACCAGACGGAACAATCTTCCTACGAGATCCTGACCTATCAAAAGAAAGCCGGCGACTTCAATTTCCAGCTTTCCGCGTTCAACCGTTACAGTTCGATTCTTTTTCGACCGGACGAGGTGGGCGACCTTATCTTTAACGGGGTCGCTTCACGGGTTGACCGCGACATTCTTTCGAACGGCCTGGAACTGGATTCGAGTTATAAACTCAACGACCAGCATGTGATTCGCGGTGGTTTTATTTTCACCGAACAACACGCCGCCATCGGCACGGCAACGCTCGTTTTTCCGGTTGATGCCATGGGCAACCAGACCGGTATCATCCCGGAGCGTATCGTCGATAACAGTGGCAAATACGGTTACTTTTACGGCTTTTACCTCCAGGACGAATGGAAGCCCTTTGACCAACTCACGATCAATTTCGGCGGCCGCCTTGATTTCGTAAACGCCTTCGTTAACGAAAACCAACTCAGTCCGCGCATTAATCTCGTTTATACCCCCCTGCCCGGAACGACCGTTCACGCCGGCTACGCTCGTTATTTTACCCCGCCGCCCCTCGAGAACGTCGATCAAAGCACCATCGCCAAATTCACCGGCACGTCTAACGAATCAGCCATTACAAAGAATTCGGCGGTCACGTCGGAGAGAGCTCATTATTTCGATGTCGGCGCGACCCAAAAACTTATGGAAGGGTTTAATGTCGGAATCGACGGTTTTTACAAGAGTTCGCATTCAACATTGGACGAAGGACAGTTCGGCCAGGCACTCATTCTTTCTTCCTTCAATTACAAGCGCGGGGAAATTTACGGGGGCGAATTCACTTCCAGTTACGATCACGGTCCGGTCTCCGCTTACCTAAACTTCGGCTACGAGTGGGCGCGCGGAACGCAGGTTAGCTCAGCCGAGTTTCTGTTTGATCCCGATGAACTGAAATACATCAAGAATCACTGGGTTTTTCTTGATCATGATCAGCGATTCA
The DNA here is from genome assembly GCA_041167025.1 of Verrucomicrobiota bacterium. GTDB lineage: Bacteria > Verrucomicrobiota > Verrucomicrobiia > Chthoniobacterales > UBA10450 > DATFCK01. The sequence goes on along the minus strand of JBEEGU010000263.1, from coordinate 837 downwards.
CTGGCTCTGCCGGCGTCTCGTATACCTGGAACGACTGGCGCGCCGCCATCGACGGACTCTACGGCAACGGTCTGCGGCGCGGCTTTGCCAACACCATGAAAAATCATCCCTACGAGACATTTAATCTCAGTTTGCAACGCCGCATCAAAATCAGCGAAAAAACCTCGGTCGTGGTTCGCTTCGATGCAGTGAATTTGTTCGACAAGATTTACGAAATTCGCGACGGCAGCGGCATCGGCGTGGGGGCGCCGCAATTTGGTCAACGCCGTGGCTTTTACGGAACGGTCGCCTACGACTTTTGAGAAAGATTCCGCCGCAACATAGAAACCGCTTGCGCAAAGCCACAAGGACGGCATCGTGCGCGAAACGATGTCGCATCCCGCGCTTCGCCTGCGCTCCGCCTTGGTGCGCTCCACCACTGTCGGAGCGTTCCTCGTTAACTTTTTCTTTGCTCTTTGGCTTGCGGCCACCCCGAGTGTCCACGAACGCATTCACGCCGTCGCGAATACCTCGATGCATGAATGTGCCGTCACCTTTTTCTCGGCCGCGAATTTTGAGGGCTCCGCGCCCAATCTCCCCAGGATCGAACCGATATCAGATTCGGGGTGCCCCGCCTTTCTTTTCAATCGGATCTCTGCCAGTCGCATTAGCACCATCGCATCGATTCTCGAGCACGCGCCGCCAGCAAATTCCTGATCCGTTGGTGTCCCGGTCTGCGGGCAGCGGTGTTTTGAGCGTTCCCAGTCGCCTCTGATCCAACGCGCGCCGAACGCGGTTCGTCCGGATGTAATCCGGGGTAGCTGAATCCGTTAATCAGGAATCTTGAATGAAGAAATA
>JBEEGU010000262.1:0-6315 GCA_041167025.1 Verrucomicrobiota bacterium | reverse complement strand
ATACGGATATGCTTCAGGACTTCAGATTTGCATTCGGCAGCTGGTAAAGGCGCGGGCGTTTGCGGCGGCAGCGATCATTGTGCTCGCGCTGGGGATCGGGGCGAATACGGCGATCTTCAGCCTCATGAATACGCTGCTGTTTCAGCCGCCTCATTACGCCAAGGCGAACGAGATCGTGCAGGTTTTTTCGCAGGATAAGAAAAACCCGAAGACATTCCGCGGTTTTTCCTATCCGACCTACCTTGATATCCGCAGTCAGAATGGCGTCTTCTCCGGTGTGATGGCGCACAACCTCGCCATGGTCGGCGTCGGCGATCAAGGGAGCACGCGTCGCGCGTTCACCGACGTGGTGAGTGCTAATTATTTCTCGGTTATGGGAGTGATGCCCATATACGGTCGCGCCTTCAGGACAGAAGAGGAAACTCCCGGCCGCAACTCCGCCGTCGCGATCGTGAGCTACAACTATTGGAAGAAGGAACGGCTCAATCCCACGATGCTGGGCTCGACCATTACAATCGACAGTCGCCCTTTCACTGTGATCGGAATTCTCCCCCAAGGATTTACCGGCACGACGCAAGTTTTCGCGCCGGAGATCTTTCTACCCCTCGGCGTTTACGATCAGGTCGCGAACGATTTCGAAACCGAGAACAAAGGCAAGCTCGATGATCGCGGAGGCAGGCAGTTCATGATTGTCGGCCGCCTGAAGCCGGGTATGACGGCCACCTCGGCCGCTCCAGCGCTGAAGGCTTTGGCCGTGAATTTGGAGCAAGCTTACCCGGTCGAACAGAAAGATCAGACGTTCATATTGGAAAGGCTTTCACGTTTTGCGATCAGCACGAGTCCGACCAGTGGCAACAATATTAATCAATTGGCGCCGCTACTTTTCGGAATGTCCGGTGTCGTGCTTGTCGTCGCCTGCCTGAACCTGGCGAACATGCTGCTTGCCCGCGGCGCGGCGCGGCGAAAGGAAATCGCCATCCGGCTCGCGCTGGGCGGCAGTCGCTGGCGGATTGTGCGCCAGTTACTCATTGAAGGTTTCGTCCTGGCGTTGGCCGGCGGAGGTTTCGGTTTGGTGCTGGGTCTTTGGTCGTCCGACCTTCTTGTGGCTTCGTTAGGCAATAAAATGCCGATTGATATCGTCTGGCAGAGTGGACTGAGCATGCCTGTCCTGGCGGCGACGTTTTCATTTTGCCTCCTCGGAACGTTTGCCTTTGCGCTCGGGCCGGCGCTGAAGTTGTCGAAATCCGCCGTGCTAGGGGATTTGAAGGAGCAGGCGGGCGAAGACACCGTGGTCAGGCGCTGGAAATTCTTGCCGCGCAATCCACTGCTCGTGATGCAGATTGCATTTTCGCTCACCCTGCTGACGGCGGCCGCACTCTTCATTCGCGGCGCGGGCAAAGCCACCACCGTGGATACCGGTCTGCAAACGAGCTCGAATTATCTTTTGGAAGTCGACGCCAGTCTTGCCAGCTACGACCAGGTGCGTTCGCAGAATTTGTATCGCACGCTCGAGGAACGACTTTCAGCATTGCCCGGCGTCGAACGAGCCAGCATCTCATCCACGGTCCCATTCGGGATGGTCTCGCTCGACAAGAAGGTGCAACGCGGCGGAACGAACCCGGCACCGGACGCGAAGCCCGCAAATGCCGCGGAAGGTCTCGCGTTTAGTGCAAACTGGAACAGCGTGGGTGCGGATTATTTTATTACCGTGGGGTTGCCTCTGCGGCGCGGGCGTGCCTTCAACATAGCGGAGGCGATGCATCAAACTTCGCCCAAGGTTGCCATCATCGACGAAGTGCTTGCGAAAAAGCTGTGGCCGGATGGTGATGCACTGGGCCGGCGGATTCAAGTTGCGGAAAAGGATCCAGCGCGGGTCGAAGGCCGCGGCGGGGAGACGAAAGCGCAGATCGAGGTCGTCGGTATCGTGCCTTACACGCGCGACCGTTTGTTCGAAAAAGATCCGAACGGCACGCTTTATTTCCCCTTTGCCGGTGGCTTCCAGAGCAATGTTTTTTTTCACATCAAGTTCGCGGCCAACGCCGGGCGCGACACGGTTGCGACAACGGATTTGATTCGTCGGACCGTGCATGAAGTCGACGCAGCGATTCCGATATTGAGTTTGAAAACCTTTGCTCAACATCTCGATGGCAATATTGAGCTTTGGATCGTGCGCGCGGGTGCAGCGATGTTCAGCATTTTTGGCGGTCTCGCCTTGGTGCTCGCGACGGTCGGAGTGTATGGCGTAAAGGCTTACTCGGTCGCGCGGCGCACCCGGGAAATTGGCATTCGCATGGCGCTTGGCGCGCAGCGCGCGACGGTGCAGTGGATGATTTTGCGTGAAGGCACAGTGATGCTGGCAAGCGGAGTGGCGCTCGGTTTACTGCTGGCGGCGGGAACAGGCAAACTCATCAGCGGACTCCTCTATGATGTAGGTGCGCTCGATCCGCTCGCGTTTACGATTGCGCCGTTAGTGCTCGCCGCGGCGTCACTACTCGCGACCTGGCTACCAGCGCGGCGAGCGACGCGAATCAGCCCCATGGCCGCGCTGCGCACGGAATAACGCGCCGAACCTACATTGGGACGCGAAGAGCCTACGCCAAGGCTACGGCTCGGCGGGCGGCGCGCATCCTCCAGAATTAGGTAGTCGGTCGGTTAAAGCAATCGACATGCACCGTGATCAAGATGTTATAGCTTTCATTAGCGCCGTTTTCGAAACGATCTCACGAAGTGAAATAACACCGCAGCTTTTTGTTTATTTCATCGACCAAGTCACGCGGACTTCGTCCAAGCTCAATCGTCATTACCTGCTCTGCAGGGTCCGGCTCCTCCAGAGTGGCGAACTGACTTCGGAGCAACTCCGGATTCATGAAATGTCCGTGTCGCTGTCGCAGTTGATTGGCTACCAAATCATAGCTACCGCGCAGATAAACGAATTTCACCTCTTCGTTCACGCGGAGGAAACTTCGATACGATTTCTTTAGCGCCGAACAGGTCAGGATGATGTTCTCTTTTTTAGCCGAACAGCGTTCGATCATCCCGCGCAAAGCGTTGAGCCAAGGTCGCCGGTCCTCATCGGTCAGCGGCACGCCAGCCTGCATCTTGTCGATGTTTGCCTGCGAATGGAAATCATCGCCTTCATAGAAGGTCCAGCCCAGATCGGCGGCGAGCACTCTCCCGAGAGTTGTTTTTCCGGCACCCGAAACACCGAACAGGATCACAATCACAGCGAAATCAGATGGCAGGCGGCCGCGCTGGCGAAAGTTGCGTAGCCTCGGACCAGCGGTCGCGGGAACCGCACTCTAACCGCCAAGAGGGAGACAGGCGCCGCTGCTTTTTAGGATCAGAACTTGAATGTGATTGCCGCAGTTACGTTGTGTTCTCGCAGGCAGGCTTCGTGATTGCCAATGTAGGTTTCGAAGGGTGCGGTGCCGACGCTGCTAAAATTGGCGCAGCCTAGATCGACATATTGGTATTGCAACCGAGCGTGCCAGTGATCGGTAATCGCGTACTCCAGGCCTCCGCCAATCATCCAGCCCACTTGTGTGTCAGTCACACTACCGCGCTCATGAAAGAAGATGTTGTGCTCAGTGATGCCCTGTTCAAAATCAATGTCGCCGATCGCGAGGCCGCCAGTGATGTAGGGTAGCCAGCGGCAAAATGCGTAGCCGATCCGTGGCCCGACCGTCACCAAATAGTGCGTCTTAAAGGAGGTCGCGACACTATAAGTGTTGTCTGTCGCCGGCACTGTGAAAATGCCGGTGTTAACCGAGTCCCGCTGCCAAAGATAGCCGCCGGCACCTTCCAGGCCCACGACCCATTTGTTCCACTGATAATTGTAGCCAATCAAACCGCCTAACTGGCCCCCGTGCGTGTCGATGTCGTGTGGGCTGTTCGGTTCAATGAAGTTTTTGTCGAACGGATCACTCCCGCTGCCGTTAATCCAACCACCGCCGAGCGTCAGATTGACGTCCGTAGGCGCGAATGTGTATCCGCCGAAGGCGCCAACGTAGAATCCGGTCCAGTTCGGACAAGCAGGTGGCAGGGACGCGACCTGCTTCATTTCTTTTCCGGAATACTCACCAGCATGGGCCAGCGCAATCAAGGCGCTGAAAATCGTCAAGGTTAAGGCGGCCTTCTTCATATGTCCGCTTATATAGAACTGAACCCGATTCGGTCAATGGTCTGAATGGGCAAGTGCAAAAGTGATCTTCTGTTTCAGCAGACCGTGAGGGACGGCAGAAAACCCCAGGCCCAACATCGGAATTCCCTCTGCCGGCCGCAATTGCGGGAGATTGCACTTGACCGATCCCCGGTTTTTCACCAAACACCAAGCCATGAATAAGGTAAGCGGAGTGGTTGGTCTTTTGTGCGCGAGCGCGGCACTATCGCTCACAGCCATGGGTGGGTCTGAGGCGCTCTCCAGCGGGAAGGAGATGAAGCAGGTTGAATCACTACCGCCCCCGCCGCTTTGTGATTGGGCCGGATTTTATCTTGGTCTGAACAGCGGCGGCCAGTTCGGCCACAGCGAGACCTTCGATTCCGCCACCGGCCGGCGTTTTGGCTACGACGAATCGGGGTTCACTGGCGGATTGCAATTTGGTTATAACTTCCAATGGCGCTGGCTGGTCATCGGGCCTGAAATCGACGCTGGCTACATGAACGTGGATGGGAGTGGCGACGAACCGAAATTCGTCGGGCAGGTGCATGCCAATACTGAAAGCGACTTCTTCACGACATTGCGCGGGCGCGCTGGAGTTCGCCTGAATCAGGGCGGCTGCTGGCTGATTTATGCGACTGGCGGCGCTATCGGTGTGAATTACACTGCTCGATTCCATGTTGATCCTGATTTTTTTGATGCTCGCGATAATGAATTCGATTGGGGTTACACCGTTGGAGGCGGCGTCGAGAGGATGCTGACGCGCCATTGGTCGATCAAAGCCGAATATCTTTATTATAGGGTAGACGGCCCATCCTTTGGTAACACCCAGTCCGGAGTGACCGCTAATTTTGATGCCGAAACGACTGGCCACATCATTCGCGCTGGCCTGAATTACAAGTTCTGATTACGCTGACGGAAACCTGCCGCACGCGCCCCGGGGTGGGGGACTTAGCATTCGATGCTGATTCAACAGCTGAATAAGCAAATCGGCTGACGCTCATTCTTACGGTCAGAATGGGGCGGATACACGAAAAGAGGAAGGTGAACACGTTGCCAAGCGTCCTCGCGGTTTTTGCGATTACCCAGCTACAGGCGTTTGCTGCAGTCACGATCGACTTCAATGGTATTCCGGATGGGACGCCCGTTTCCGCGGGCAATCCATACGCCGGCATTTTGAATCTCCAGGCGGAAGGAAGTGTGCAGTATTTTGACGGAGTTATCCTCCACACGCTTTCGGAGGAAAGTTCTATCGTCGATGGAACGTTGGCGGCGGTGCCGCCTTCTTTGCCGCCTGGCGTTCCGTTCACCGCCGCAGGAAACTACAGCAGTCAACTGAGCGCAGTTTTCTTGCAACCAGTCGTGGGCGTGAGCTTCGATGCTTATGCCTGGCGCAATGCTGGCTATTCCTACAACGGATTCGATAGCAACGGCGCTTCATTCAGCGGTAGCGGAATCATACCGGGCATTCTAGATGGAGGCGCTTTAGCCCCGCCTCCGCCACCAAACGCGTGGGTCACTTTTACGCCGAGCGTCCCTGACGGCGGTTCTCTCATTTCTTTTTCCATCGTCAACCGTGATCCCAGTCCCCAAAACGGGGCTTTCTGGGTGGATAATATTACTTTTGCGATAGTGCCCGAGCCTTCGGCGATTGCGATGTTGGCAGCAGGAACGGGCTTTCTCTTCATCCTGGCTAGAAGTCGAGTACCCGGGCAGAGGAAGTTGTCAAAGCGATAGCCCTCGTCGGCAACACAACTGGAAGGAGAACAGTCCGTTCCGGACCAGCATTCGGCTGGACTTTTTCCTAGGGAAAAGGTAAAAGCCGGGACTGCATGGACCCCTCGGACCCAACATGAGCCGCGCGATTTTTTTCGTCGCTCTCTTTGGAATTGTGTTTGTCCGGTTCGCGACTGTGACCGCGCCTGCTGCTGTGATCACTGTTACGAACACGGGCGACAGCGGATCAGGGACACTACGGGCAGCTCTCAGCAGTGCGAATAATGGTGATCTCATTAATTTTTCTTTGCCTGATCCTGCCACCATCATGCTCACTACTGGTGAGCTCCTGATTACCAACAACATTCGCATCTCCGGCCCCGGCGCGGCGAAGTTAATCATCAGTGGCAACAACAGCAGTCGCGTTTTCCAAATTGGAACCT
>JBEEGU010000261.1:0-3152 GCA_041167025.1 Verrucomicrobiota bacterium | reverse complement strand
CATTTTAGCGACTTCCATTACAAGGGCGACGAATACTATGCCGCCGAGGTCGTCGCCAGGATCAATCAGCTTAAACCTGATTTTGTCTGCTTCACCGGCGACTTGGTCGAAGACAAAGCTTTTTTGTCCGAGGCCTTAAGTTTTATTCGCGGGATTAAAACACCAGTTTACGGAATCCCTGGCAACCATGATTACTGGAGCGGTGCTTCGTTTGTTGATTATGAGCGCACATTTGGCGCAACCGGCGGCGGATGGCTTGTCGACCGAAGCGTTGTTTTGCCAAAATACGATTTGGAACTGGTCGGGATGGCTTTAATCGGGATTCACGCATTCAAACCAGCACAAGCCACGCGTCGCCTCCTGCTCAATCATTACCCGGCGATGGCAGATCAGTTGCCGACAAGATTCGATTTAATTCTGTCCGGCCATTCCCACGGCGGACAGATACGGCTCCCCTTCTACGGTCCGCTGCTGATTCCGTACGGCGTGGGCCGGTACGATCTTGGGTTTTTTGAAACGCCCGGAGGACCGCTTTACGTCAACGCCGGCATCGGGACAGTCGGAATTCCGTGGCGCTTAAACTGCCGGCCCGAAATTACCGTCGTAACCTTGTAGACGTTTCGGTCTGCGAAACGCGGCACGCGGATGACAAACACGCGCGCCAGCGTCGCTCAGAGAGCGACGTCTGCAGGGCGAGGCGCGCGGACGGCTCGGAGAGCCGTGCCTACCGAGGTGGATCGGGCGCTCCGCGCGCGATGTTAAACATTAAGCGCAATAGCGCTCAATTATTGATGTATTTGCGCGCCTGACGGCGCAGTGGTTTTAGCATCGCGCGGCGGAGCGGCCGATCCACCTTGCGTGGCCATGCTTTGAGCGGAATGCGCCAGTAAGGACTCTCTCCGAGATATCCATTCGGAGCGATTTCTGTAGACGTTTCGGTCTGCGAAACGCGGCACGCGGATGACAAACACGCGCGCATTGCGTCGCTCAGAGAGCGACGTCTACAGACAGACGCGAACTGCGAGGTAGCGGCAATTGACCTCAATCGCCATTTGGAACGGCTCAATCACGCGCGCAGATTGGCCGTTGGGGAACGGCCGCTACCTAAGACGCTTTCTCTGGAATTGTAGGGCGGGCGCATCGCCTGCCAATTTTAGTAGGCAAGCGGAGCGCTAACCCTACAACGGCAAACGCCGCTCGGCGCCCCAGATTCAACACGATGTGGGAACACGTTGCGCCAGCGCTACGCCATGAGGGATGGCCCCGGCCACAAATCCGAGACATTCGACCGCGCCAGCTGGCTTCCCAGGCAGGGCGATGATCAATGCTCCATCCACGACACCAGCGAGGCTGCGTGAGAGAATCGAATTCGGAGTGATTTTCATCGATTCAGCCCGCATTACCTCTCCAAAACCGGGCAGCTCGATACGCATGATGCCGCGAATCGCTTCCGGCGTGACGTCGCGGTCCGATATACCCGTTCCACCGGTCGTCAGAATCAGGCCGCAACCCTGTCGCGCAAAGGAACGTATAGCTTCCTGAATCCTGATCAGATCATCGGGAATAACGGCTTCGGCCAATATCTGCCAGCCCGCTTGGTTGGCCGCTTGTTTCAGTGCCGGCCCGCCAAGATCCTTGTAATCGCCAGCACTGGCGCGGTCCGAGATCGTAATAATGCCGACAGTGATTGGAAGACCACGGGAGGGTTCGAGGGATGGAGCGCTGGACTGCTGTCGTTTTTCCATTACTCCACTCCAACACTCCCTTGCTCCATTGCCTCTTTCGTCTTTAGGACTAATCGAATGTCGGCAATGACCATCTCTTTATCGACTGCTTTGCACATATCGTAAATCGTGAGCAGCGCGACCGCTACACCGGTTAGGGCTTCCATTTCGACTCCAGTTTGAGCAACCGTGCGCGCCGTGCATTTTACTTCCGCGTTACCAGCCGAAGTAATGATGTCGACCTCGACGTTACTTAACGGCAGTGTGTGACAGAGCGGTATGAGATGCGCCGTTTGTTTCGCAGCCTGGATTCCCGCGATCCGCGCAGTCGCGAAAACATCGCCCTTCGTAATTTGGTTGTTAATAATGAGATCGAGGGTTCCGTCGGTCAGTTCAATTTTCCCCAACGCGATCGCCGTTCGCAAAGTCGCCGGCTTAGCCGAAACATCGACCATTTGGGCCCGGCCATCGGCGCCAATGTGCGAAAGGCGCTTCACCGTTTAGCCGCCGATTGCGACCATTTTGCGGCCGGGTTGGTAATTTTCTCGGAAATCGTGCTGCTGAGGTTTGCGATCGACGACATCAATAAAAAACTGCCGTAACTCCGCGTCCGTCGCGCCCGCTCGCAGCGGCGCCATGATATCGAACTCGAGAGCGCTGCCCAGACAAGGGCGCAACTTGCCATCGCAAGTCAGGCGCAATTTATTGCAGCTCTCGCAAAAGTGCAGATTGGTCATCGCACCGATGAATCCGACGCGCTGTTCGCGACCGGGGATTTGATAATATGTCGCCGGGCCGTTCGTCCGAAAACTCGTTTCCGGAATGAGAGCACCGTATTGCGATTCGATCGCCCGCTTCGCGTGCAGGATGGACATAAAGTTTTCTTCGCTCAGAACTTCACTAGTGCTCACGGGCATGAGCTCGATAAAACGAAGGATTATTTTGCGCGCTGCGGCAAATTCAATCAACGGCACGAGCTGATCTTCGTTTTTCCCGCGCATCAGCACGGTGTTCATTTTGATCTGGGAAAAACCGGCCGCAATCGCGGCGTCTATTCCATTCAGCGCTGCCCCGTGAAAATCGCGACCGGCGATTTGTGCATAGTGCTCCGCGTCCAACGTATCGAGCGAGATATTGACCGAGCGAACACCGGCCCGCTGCAAAGCGCTGGCCATGGTCAGGCCGGGCTCCGTTTCCCGGGCCAGCAGTGTTCCGTTAGTCGAGAGACCAATGTCATCGAGTCCGGAGATTTGGGGAAGACCCCGGATGAAATCGAGCACACCGCGACGGGTCAACGGTTCGCCGCCGGTAACGCGTACCTTGGAAACACCCAAATCAACCGCGATGCCAACCAGGCGCAGCATTTCCTCGAACGTCAGAACTCCTTCACGCGGCAGCCATTCATGCAATTCGCCCGGCATGCAATAC
>JBEEGU010000260.1:0-3859 GCA_041167025.1 Verrucomicrobiota bacterium | reverse complement strand
TGTTGATCGCACCGCTAAAGGAGCGGCGTGCCGTCCGGTAGTTTTGTCCAGGGCGCCAGGACCGCGCAGACCTTGCCTGAGATCGTAAATAGAACCGGATCAGTCGGTGTTTTCATTTGAATGTTCGCCTTGGGATACCGCGCGAGGATGTATGACAAATAGATCGGGTTTACGAAGCAATGACTCCCATTCTTTTCAGTCACGATCTCGTCGGTGCCCTGCCGTGTCGGATGCGGGTTCTTTTTCGCGGGATGCCATGTTTTTAACTGTTTCTCGAAACTGTCGTTGACCCACGCGACGAGTTTTCCGTCGTTAGAAGACGCTTCTTGAAGAAGAGCGGCCAGTGGCTCGGGCGGCGGCGAATCGGCAACCTCCACCAGAATAGTGTCCGTCCAAATTAATCGTGAACCAGTTTGGTCCTTCGCCAGCTGGGCTCGGTTGTTTTGCAGAAATTCGCAAAGAGCAGCCGCGCTTTTCGATAGCTCATCGTTGGCAGCGGAGATTTTGCCAGCCTGAGAAATGGCGCCGATGACCGTAGTGTCTGCTCCTTTGTCCCGGAAATGTTTGAGCGTGTCATCATCCTTGGCTCCCTCGTAGCCCTGCTTGCGAATCGCTTCGGCAATTTCGGCGGAGCTGAGATTGGCATCCAGAAACGTGTCAATGTCGTTCTGTTTTAGCGGATCCGCGTCGGCCAGGATAGCGCACGAGAACGTGATACCTGCGAGCAGGAGCGGGTAGCACCAGCGGTGTTTCTTCATGGAGCAACCGTAAATTTTGAGATTTCATAGTCAAGGGTTCGATCCTTCAAGGAGGACGCCTAAATGACGGGCGGCGCTTGGAAGACGACGGGATTTTTTTTGAGCATTACGATCTGACGCACATCGAAAGGCGCCGGAATCTGCGAACTTCAAATCACGCGCGCATTGACACCGCGCACGAAACGCGGTTCAGAGTTAGACGGTGAGCAGGATTCTTATTGCGGATGACCAGCGAGACGTGCTTGAGGCGTTACGCATTTTGCTAAAGGGCGAAGGTTACCAGAGCGAGGCGGTCACCTCGATCGCGGGCATTCTGAACGCGCTCGAGAAAAAGGATTACGCGCTTTTGATGATGGACCTCAATTACACCCGCGACACCACCTCCGGCCAGGAGGGGCTCGAGGTCATTTCCAGGATCCAGGAGATCGACAACACCTTGCCCATCGTCGTAATGACAGCCTGGGCGACGATTGATCTCGCAGTGGAAGCGATGAAACGCGGCGCGCGCGATTTCGTACCCAAGCCCTGGGATAACGAGCGTCTGCTTGCCATTGTCCGGACACAAATTGAGCTGGCTGGCGCCTTGCGCAGAGGTCGGAAACTGGAAGCGGAGAATCAACTCCTGCGCGGCAACGCGCCGAACATCATCGCGGAGTCAGTGGCGATGCGGCCGGTGATGGAAATGATTTCAAGGGTAGCGCCTTCGGATGCCAACGTGCTGATCACGGGAGAAAACGGGACGGGAAAGGGTCTGGTTGCGCAAGCGCTTCATTCACTCTCGCCTCGCTCCGGGAAGTCCATGATCACGGTCAACATGGGTGGCCTGTCCGAGACGCTTTTCGAAAGCGAATTGTTTGGCCATGTCAAAGGGGCCTTTACCGACGCGAAAACGGATCGAGCGGGGCGCTTCGAGCTGGCGGACGAAAGCACCCTCTTTATGGATGAAATCGCCAACATCCCTCTGAGCCAGCAGGCCAAACTGTTACGCGTGATTGAGACGGGCGAGTTCGAGCGGGTCGGGTCGTCCCGGACTTTGCATGCGAACGTGCGCATCATTTCTGCGACGAATGCCAATCTGCACGATGAAGTCACCTCCGGTCGGTTTCGGCAGGATCTTTTGTTTCGATTGAACACAATCGAGATTGGACTTCCGGCTTTGCGCGAACGGCGCGAAGACATCATGCCGCTGGCCAAGAGTTTTCTTCGGCAGCATGCCCAGCGTTATCGGAAACAGATCGGCGCATTTGACGAAATGGCGCGGCAACGACTAATGCAGCATCCTTATCCGGGCAACGTGCGCGAACTGGATCATGTGATCGAGCGCGCCGTCCTCATGGCACAGGGAACACAAATCAAACCAACCGATCTTGGTCTGACCACGGGCGGGGGCGATATCCGCAGTTTGGAGGAGATGAGCCTCGAGGAAGTCGAAGCATTCCTGATTAAAAAGGCGCTTGCCCGCAATGACGGGAATGCGCGCAAAGCCGCCGAGGCCCTCGGCTTAAGCCGGAGCGCTTTCTATCGCCGCTTGCAGCAATATGGACTTTAGCACGTGGTCGATTCCAGATTTCGGATTGAATCTTGAATTGCCGGTAGAATGAAAGAGCGAAGGCCGCGTCGTCGTCTCAGTCACGAAAACCGGCTGACTTTGCTGACGGCAGGGGCGGCGGCACCGGCTCTCCTGATCGCACTGCTCATTCTTTGGTTTGGCGATTACAGCGCGAAGGTGCAGTGGACACTAACGCTCCTCTTCGTGGGATGTTTCATCGGTTTTGTGACGAGCGCCCGGGAACATGTCGTTCACCCGTTGCAAACGATGACGAACCTGCTCGCCGCTTTACGCGAAGGCGATTATTCAATTCGTGCCCGCGGTGCCCGCGAAAACGATGCGTTAGGCGAAGCGCTGCTCGAGATCAATTCACTTGGCGAAACCCTCCGCGTGCAACGTCTCGGGGCATTCGAAGCCACGGCCTTGCTCCGCACCATCATGGCCGAAATCGATGTCGTCGTGTTCACATTCGATCCCGACCGCCGGCTCCGTCTGGTCAATCGCGCTGGAGAACATTTGCTCAATCAACCGATCGATAAATTACTTGGGAAACAGGCCGCCGATCTGGGATTGGCAGCTTGTCTCGACGCAAGTGAAGATGCGCCGGTTTCACTAACGTTCCCCGGAGCTTCCGGGCGTTGGGGCGTGCGGCGTAGTAGTTTTCGCGAACACGGTTTGCCGCATGAGCTTCTGGTCCTGACCGATCTCAGCCGGACCCTGCGCGAGGAGGAACGGCGCGCGTGGCAGCGACTCGTCCGTGTTCTCGGGCATGAAATGAACAATTCCCTGGCGCCGATCAAATCCATTGCTGGAAGCCTGGAAGCCCTGCTGCGTCGTGAGCCGCGGCCGGCGGATTGGCAGGACGACGCGCGCAGCGGTTTGAAATCCATCGCGTCGCGCGCGGATTCGCTCAGCCGTTTCATGGCCGCGTATGCGCGTCTTGCCCGTTTGCCCCCGCCGCAAAAAGAATACATCGATCTGGGCGACCTCATCCGGCGTGTGGTCAACCTCGAACCTCGCCTTCACGTTGCGATGGTGCCCGGTCCGGAGATGAAAATCATGGCAGATGGGGCGCAGATCGAGCAGTTGCTCATCAACCTCGTGCACAACGCGGTGGATGCGGCGCTGGAAACTCACGGGGCGGCTTCGATTGGCTGGCGTCTGGCCGGAGACTGTGTGGAAATTTTCGTCTATGACGAAGGTCCTGGGATCATGAACCCGACGAACTTATTCGTTCCGTTTTTTACAACCAAGCCCGGTGGATCCGGTATCGGATTGGCTTTAAGCCAGCAAATCTCCGAAGCACACGGTGGATCGCTCACCTTGGACAATCGACGAGACCGGACCGGAGCGGAAGCGCTTTTGCGCCTGCCTCGTTAGGCAATCCGAAGGGCCGATGCCAGCCCGAATTCTGTGAATGGACGTTGGCCATAAACGGCTCTTGTCCCCGTCCCGAAAACGGGACGGCGTAGTCCCGCTACCGGATCGTTTCGCGTCCATCGGCAGTCGAAACGCAAGATGCAAAGCGTTTGTAACAAGTCATTTAAAACTT
>JBEEGU010000259.1:0-7871 GCA_041167025.1 Verrucomicrobiota bacterium | reverse complement strand
CGGAGGAACGTATTTTGCCGCTGGCGGCCGAAAGGGGTGTTGCGCTGCTCATCAACCGTCCTTTCGGCGGAGGTGATCTTTTTCGGCGGGTCCGGGCAAATCCCTTGCCTGATTGGGCAGCGGATTTTGATTGCCGATCCTGGGCGCAATTTTTCCTAAAGTGGATCGTCGCCCACCCGGCCGTAACCTGCGTTATCCCGGCGACCAATAACCCGCAGCACCTTGCGGATAACATGGCGGCCGGCGCGGGGCCTCTGCCTGATGCAAAGACGCGCCAACGGATGATCGATCTCCTGGCTAAAGTCTAACCGTAGACGCTGCAACGCGACGTCGGGTGAGTGTGCCGAGGCGTTCGCTATTTCAAGATTCGCCGATTACGACGCCTGCGCGCGATTCGCTTGACTGCGAGGAAAAGCAGGAAGCTGGGGATCCACGACAGGAATCGAAACCGTGGAACAATCATGCAATCCCGATCAATCGATAAGACGCGTGGCCAGAAAAGTGGGCACGTAAGGGCCACGCACGTCAGCCGGCGATATGAACGCCGCCACTGTTGCGTAGATATCTTTTAGCTTTTGACTTTTGGTCATTGCGACCGGCGCTGCGATGAGAGCTGGAGCGGCATTGATCCTGATCGAACCTTCCCCCGCAACCACGGAACGGTCGCCGCCTTTCCGATGCGAGTCTAATATCTGCACCATCATGAAATGTGGGTGTGACCCCGCCCAAGCCAGCGCTTCCGTTTTTGTCTCAAAATAACGGTCGATCACCACCGCCGCCCGTTGCAATGTTGTGCGGCCAGCCAATCGAGCTGCCTTTCGGCTTACTACCGCGGGCCCGGTGTCGACCGCTAGGCAGGGCCCGTCGGGAAAGACGACTTTGCTGCCGTAAGGAATTTTTTTGGGATCCACTGCGCAATTTCCGCTGCGCAACCGTGCGCCATTGGAACAGGCGCGCTCTTGCGACCCTTCTCCGCGCCAATAGACGGTGACCCGCGCGAGCATCGTTTGCTCTTTGCCAAGGGCGCATGACGGCTCCAAAAGCGAAGCCAAGGCCAATATAAAAATTATAACTTTCATAGCATATAGGTGAATTCCCGCGTCGGGGAAAACCTGCCCAGACCAAAATCGGAAGGGAGAAAGCGCTCTCCCTTTGATTCGTAACTGCCTGGCGAGGTGGTCTCCGGTCGAAACGAATTTCCTGCCGGGGAGGGTCGATTGTCGCTTATCAGCAAGAATTGTCAAAAAGGCTTGTCAGGCTGGCACATAGCCTGCGATAAGACGCCCGTGCGCCGTTTCCTTTTTCTTGTCGCCCTTAACCTGTTCATTTTTGCGATCCCCACTTACGCCGCAGGCCTGAGTCCTTCGCCATCGCGTTTTGTTTATCGAGACTCTACCGGACGAACCACATCAGCGCGGGTCATTCGGCATTATTGGCGGACGGCGATCGTGCATCCCTTTGCGAAAATCGATCCGCGAATTGATCCTAAGTTGCGGCAGGCCGCCACCATTGCGGAAGAGCGATCTAATGCGCACTCTAAATCGCGCTGCTGGCAGTATGTGAAACAGGCGCTCGTTGCCGCCGGGGTCGTCAGTTCATACCCCAAAACTGCGTATGCGGCGCAGGCCGGCCAGGAACTCGTGCACTCTTACGGTTTTCAAAAACTATCTGTTCGTGATCCGTACGCCGCGCCTCAGGGCGCAATATTAGTCTACGGCGGTAGAGGTCATGTCGAAATCCGAACAAAAGATGGCTTTGCCAGCGATTATCACTCGAAGAACGCCTGCTTCTATCCGTTAATCGCTATTTACGGAAAATTTTCGTCGTAACGCAGGGCGGGTTCGCCTCCCGCGCGTCCTAACGGATTTTGGGCAACTGGAGTCCGGCCGAAAGCGGCTGGACCGATGCTTGAGCAATGCGAGGCGATTGCGAAAATCCGCGTGTGAGAGCTCCCGGCTGTGCTCGCCCGGAGGAAACAAGTTGCTGATGTGGCCGGATCACACGGATCGGGATGAAGTGCGGATGCGTATTCGCCCACGCCAGTGCCTGCCGCTTCGTCTCGAAAAATCTGTCGACCACAAGGGCGTTCTTCTCGTTAATTGTCCGACCGGATAATCGCGCGGCTTTGCGAGTTCGCACGGCTGTTCCGGTATCGACTGCTGCCAATTTGGTTCCATCCGGAAACACGATATTGCTGCCGTAAGGAATCTTTTTTGGATCGACGGCACAATGTCCATCCCGCAATCGCATGCCGGTGGCGCATTTGTGTTGGCGGGTATATCGATCGGAACCTCGTCCGCCGCTCGCCCAATAAACGGTCACGCGGGCAAGCAGGGATTCGGAGCGCTCTTGCTCTCGGGCGAAGGAGGCCGGAGCGAGCAACCCCGTCAATAGTGCGGCAACGATTAACCCTTTCATATTTTTTGTCCGTCCAGTTCCGCAGAGCGAACTGCGGAATATTGGCGTTGCATGAGGCGAACTGGCTTTTCACCTCGATATAAATTCGAGTTCGGGCCTCTTGTTGGTTCCCAAGTTGATGCGGAATTTGTTGCCTGGCTGATATTTACGTCCGAAACGTCAGAAAACGTGGTGCGCGATTGTGGGATGGCTGCCGCCCGCGATATGGTCAGTTTATGCCCGACCCCGTCCGTATTGCCATGTGGTCCGGGCCGCGCAACATTTCGACGGCCTTGATGCGATCGTGGGGGAACCGCCCTGATACAGCGGTCGTGGATGAGCCGTTTTACGCCTGGTACTTGAGGAAGACGGGCAAGGTTCATCCGGGGGTTATGGAAATTATAGCAAGGTGCGAGCCGCGTGGGAATAGGATTGTTCAGCAATTAACCGGGCCCGTCCCCGGGGCTAAGCCTATTTTTTATCAGAAGCAGATGACCCATCATTTGCTTCCGGAAATCGATCGCAGCTGGTTATTCGCGGTGACCAATTGCTTCCTTATCCGCGACCCGGCTGAGGTGATTTCCTCCTACATTAGAAAAAGCCCCGACCCCGCTCTGGGTGACCTTGGGTTTGTCCAACAGATGGAAATTTTCGATTGGGTATGCAAAAACACAGGCGCAATTCCCGCGGTGGTCGACGCGAAGGATGTCCTGCAAAGTCCGGAGAAGACGCTGCGGCTCCTTTGCCATGCGATTGGCGTCGAATTTGAAAGGGCAATGTTGTCGTGGCCTCCCGGTTTGCGGGAAACAGACGGCATTTGGGCGAAATATTGGTACGACGAAGTGGCGAGGTCGACATCGTTCCAACCATACCGTCGAAAGGAAGAACACATTCCCGAGCGGCTTCGCAAAATTTATGAGGCGTGTCGCGAATGCTATGAACGGCTTTATCAACACCGCCTGCATTGAGCCCGTGAAGGGAAACCTAAACAAACCTGCCGATTGTGGGGCGGGCGCACCGCCTGTCGTCCAGGGTTAGCAACAGGAGCGGTCGCCCTACAATTCTCTACGCCATGCTGCAGGCCTTTAACGAAACGAATCGCGACCTGATCGTGAATATTAACGGTCGCCTTGTGCATCGTGACGAGGCCGGGATCAGTCCTTTTGATTCCGCGGTGCAAGCCGGAGACGCTGTTTGGGAAGGCTTGCGTATTTATAACGGCCGCATCTTTAAGCTGCAGGAGCATCTCGACCGGTTGCGGCGTTCCGCAACGGCGCTGTCGTTCGTCGAAATCCCGTCGGAAGAGAAAATCATTGATGAGATCATACGCACGTTATCCGCGAATAACATGCACGACGGCGTGCACATCCGGCTCACGCTCACGCGCGGAATAAAAATAACTTCCGGGATGGATCCGCGCCTGAATCAAGCCGGGCCAACTCTGATCGTGCTGGCAGAACATAAGGCGCCGGTTTACGCGAAAACGGGTTTGACCTTGATCACGAGCAAGATCAGACGGCCGCCGCCGGAGATACTCGATTGCAAAATTCATCATGCAAACCTGCTTAATTCGATCCTCGCCAAAATCGAAGCAAACACCGCCGGAGCGGACGACGCGCTGATGCTTGATATGCAAGGAAACATCGCCGAAACCAACGCGACCCACCTTTTCATCGTGCGCCAGAATGAGGTGGCGACGAGCAAGGTCGTTGCTTGTCCGGAAGGAATCACGCGCGCGACGGTGCTCGAGATTTGTGCAGCGGAAGGGATTCCATCCAACGAAACCGATCTCGTCCTCGATGATTTTTATCGCGCGGATGAAGTCTTCTGCAGCGGCACGATGGGTGAGCTCGCTGGCGTGATCAAGATCGATGACCACGTCATCGCCGATGGCGAAGTTGGCCCGCTCACAAAACGCCTAACCGATCTTTACGGGCAGCGCACGGCGAAAGAAGGCGTTCAGATCATGCTGTAACGCTGAGGGCAATCGGCCGAGTCATTCCGGGGAGCGCACGCGCCTCGCGTGCTGGCGGATGCGCCCCCGCCTTGGGAGACTTTATTCCTGCATTTCGGCGAGGCGCCGAAACGAGCACGCGAGGGTGCGCGCGCTCACCAGAGGGCGAAGGTGCGACTTATTATTCCGAGCGCAGCGCTTGGACCGGATTGAGCAGCGTTGCGCGCCGGGCCGGGACGAGACAAGCAAGCAGGGCGGCCGCTCCGAGAACGGTCGTGGTCGCGAGAAGCAGAAGCGGATTGTGTCCGGAAGTCTGGTAAAGTTGTGCCGCGATCAATCGACCAACCGCGAGCGCGGCAGCCACACCGGCTGCCAGCCCGAAAATGACCGGTTTCATTCCCTGCGTGAGGACCAGACGCACGACATCCACTGTTTGTGCGCCGAGCGCCATCCGCACACCGATCTCCCCGGTGCGTTGTTCCACCGTATACGCGACCGCGCCATAAATGCCGACGGTTGCTAGAAGCAACGCCACCCCGGCAAAAGTGCCGAGCAAAATCATCATCAGCCGTGCCTGGCCCAGCGCTGCGGCGACGACGGTGTCCATTCCTTGTGGTTGATTGATCGCCAGACCGGGATCCACTCCTCGCAACGCTTCTCTCACCAGCTTCGTCACCGCTTCCGGTTTAAAGTTGCTCCTGACCGTGATCGACACGAACGGGAAATTTTCCTGCGCCCACGGCCGATAGAACTCCATGTCATTCTGCCGGGCAATGCGGTCGGATCGCACGTCGCCCACAACCCCGACGATTTCGGTCGGCACGCTCAGGCTCGTCACGAGCAAGGTCTTCCCGATTGGATTTTCATTTCCGAAAACTTTGTGGGCACCGGCGCGGCTGATCAGCATCACGTTCGGGCGATCGGCAATGTCGTGCTCGTCAAAGTCGCGGCCAGAGAGAACGGGAATGCCCCAAGTGCGAAAATATCCCGGGGCCACATCGTGCGAGGGAGCGCTGGCACGTTCGGGTATTGGCGGGATCGCTCCGTCCGGGCGAGTATAAAGGGTGGCTCCATTACCACCGGTTAGGGGAAAATCTCCGCTAAGAACCACGCTTTCAAAGCCCGGCACTGTCTTCAACGCACTGGTTGCCTGCTCCGCGAAACGCTGGCGCGCGGCGACGTCCGGATACGGTGTTTGCGGCAAGGCAATGAAACTGACCCAGAGGTGATCCGGTCGAAATCCGATATCCTGGTGGCTCAAGCGCACGAAGCTCGCGATCAGGAGGCTCGCTCCGGCAAGCAAAGTGACCGAAAGCGCAACTTGCGCCCCGACCAGGATCTTGCGGAATCGTTGTTGCCGCAAGCTTCCGCTCGATCCGCGGCCGCCTTCCTTAAGTCCGTCAACAAGATCGGCGCGTGAGCTCTGCCAGGCAGGATAGACTCCCATGATGAGCCCGGTGAGAAGGGAAAGGGCGATGGTGAAGCCAAGCACTGGTGTGGAAAGACTGACACCACTATTCGGTTCGAGCGGAAGAAAATTCTCCGCCATTTTGGGGATAAGCGGGACCAGACGCCATGCCAGGACCGCTCCAATTATTCCGGCAATCAGACTAACAAGAGTACTTTCGAAAACGAAAAGACGCACCACGCTCGCGCGCGAGGCGCCGAGAGCCATCCGTAACGCGATCTCGCGTCGCCGCCCGCTAAACCGGACGAGAAGAAGGTTCGCCACATTGCTGCAAGCGATGAGCAGGACGAAACCAACCGCGGCCAGGAGCGTGGCGAAGGCCGGACGCAGATCGCCCGTCACATCCTCGGGCAACGGTCTGATCAGGTTTATTAACTGGGCATCGATTTTGTCCGGATATTGTGTTCGATAACTTTGCTCCAGTGATGACAGGGCCGAGCGGGCTTGATCTATCGTCACCCCCGGTTTCAATCGTCCGACAGTCCGCAGAAAACCGGTGCCCCGCATCATTCGCTCATGAGTGAAACCGGGGATCACGTAAGGCTTCGTCGTCCAAACTTCGTTGCCGTTAGGCCCGACCCACGGCACCGGCATGTTCGGGACTACGCCGACAATCGTGTGCGCGACGCCGTCCAGGGTGATACTGCGCCCGATCACGTTCGGATCATTCCCGAGCCGTTTCCGCCAGAAATTTTCAGCCACGATCGCCACGTCCGCCTTTTCTTCTTCTTCCGGCAGGAAAGTCCGGCCGCGGATGGGATGAACTCCGAGAACATCAAAGAAATTTGATGTCACCCGAAAGGCTGGGAATTGCACGGCATCACCCAGACCGGTTAGGGTAACTCCGACGCCATTTTCGCCCGCGAATCCATCGAAAATCGTCTGGCCCTCGCGGTAATGAAGGAAGCGGGGAGCTGAAAGCGGGTAGTTCGCATTTTCTTGCGGCTTGTCCTTCGAGTAAAGGTGCAGGACCCGCCCCGGTTCTTTAAACGGCAGTCCCCGCAAGAAGAGGTCGTTGATCAGGCTGAAGATGGCGGTGTTCAATCCAATGCCGAGGGCGAGAGTGATTACCGCTAGGAGAGTGAACCCGGGCGACTTAGCCAACTGTCGGAGAGCAAAGCGAAGATCAGTCATCATAGGAACGCAGTATTGGATGCACGAACGGGTGCGGTTGGATTCAATAAATGACCGTCACCATCATGCATTTTTGTTTAGGAATTGGAGCTTTAATCATCAAAAAAAATGTCGCTGCGTCACGCCGTCGCAGATGTTCGCAGCTTAATCATTCTGCGCGCAACGCCTGGACCGGGTTGAGCAAAGCCGCCCGGCGCGCCGGTAAAACACATGCGGCAAACGCGGCCGCGGCCAGAACGGTCGCCGTGGCAACAAGCAATGCAGGATTATGCGGCGATATTTCATAGAGCTGAGCGGAAATGAGACGACCGAGCGCCACCGCGGCGCCCAGACCAATGGCGAGACCGAACAGGACCGGTTTCATCCCCTGTGTGACGACCAACCGCAACACGTCGGCCGTCTGCGCACCGAGCGCCATCCGCACCCCAATTTCGCCGGTCCGTTGTTCCACCGTGTGTGCGACAGCACCGTAAATCCCGATCGTGGCGAGGAGCAGCGCGATCCCGGCAAAGATTCCAAGAAGTGTCATCATCAGCCGCGCCTGCCCGAGTGATGTTTGCACAACCGCATCCATCGACTGCGGCTGGAAAATCGGAAGTCCCGCATCGAATTTCGCCAGAACCGTTCGCACCAGTTTCGTAACTGCATCGGTGGGCAACGCGCTGCGCACCGCCAGATTGACGAATGGAACATTCTCTTGTCCCCAGCAGCGATAAAGCTCGACGTCATTAGTTAGGGCAACCTGGGTCGAGCGCACATCACCGACGATGCCAATGATCTGGGCGCGGTCTCCGGTGCTTTTGGCGCTGCCCAGGAGCAGCTCGCGCCCGATCGGATTTTCCGTGCCGAACACTTTACGCGCGCCCGATTGGCTGATCAGGACGACAAGCGGGCTATCGCTGGTATCGCGTTGGTTAA
>JBEEGU010000258.1:0-5631 GCA_041167025.1 Verrucomicrobiota bacterium | reverse complement strand
GAGGGCGCTTACCGGTCGCGATCGAGTTCCATAACATCGGTGACAGGATTGGCTGGAGGGTGGCGAGATTGCCAATAACTCCGCCATTGATAAATGCGTCGAGCGTGGGCATCAGCCCAGCATCAAGCAAAGGGTTGATGATTTTCCAATCGGCTGCGTCCCAGCCAATCAGCAATACGCGTTTTGCCAGACGTGCCCCTGGCGCAATTCCGGACATCTCGAGCGACAATAGTCGAGTTCGACCGGAGGCGCTATCTCAAGCTTGCGGAGTATCCTGGCTCTGCTGCCTTCGTTGCCGCCACAACGCCAGACCTACAGCTCCGGCGCCGAGGAAAGCCAGTGCGATCGAGCTTGGCTCCGGGATTTGCCCGGTCAAAATCGGACCGCCACTATTGTTGTAGGCCCAGTCGATCACTACGGTTGAAATCTGTTGGTTCAAAAAATTGGTTGGATCGAAACTAATGCGCATCCAGCCGTAATCGGTCTGCCCGTTTTTATCTACGAACCGAAAACCGAGAAACCCAGTGCCACCGCTGCTCCACTGGCCCATCAGAGGACCTGTCCGCGTCCCGTCTGCGGCGCCGGTATACCATTGGTTTGCCAGGTCGTTTTCTCGTCCGAAAACACCGCTGCTTGGGTTTGGACCCACTGTGACACCCGCGCCCAGCTTAAGCGTTTCGCCCAAAGTCGTCGTTAGTGTGGCCAGCGCGTTATTTATGGCGTTGTTTGGCCCGAAAAAGGAGACGCCGTGATAGAAAGCCGCCTGTCCATTGTATGTTCCTGTGCCGTAAACATCAAAGAGATTTGCGTCGGCCGGGGCGCTTGGACTGGGAGAAAACGTATTGGTGTCAAAATCGAAATATATGCCTGCAGCATTGAGAGCAGGAATGGAGACGTTCTTCGTGCCGCTGTAAATGATGGCTGCTTTCGCATCATGAACTCCGCCGGCGACGACCACGATGGTCGTGGCGGAGCACGCCAGAAAATAGCGGTCTAACTGACGGCGAAGATGAGGAGAGAGAGCAGCTTGCGACTCGGCTGCGCCGGAATCCGGCTTGGTTTCTTTGCGCATGATTTTTCCTTAAACCTTGTTAAAAACAGTCGAATTCCTATCCTGCCTGATTTGCATGTTAAATGTCAAAGCAAATGTATAGAAGCACGTAGAATACCTCTCTCGGTATGGTTCTCCCAGTAGTTCGAGAAAATTCCATTACGGTCGTATCGGGGCTCCCTCGTTCCGGCACGTCGTTAATGATGCAGATGTTAGTAGCCGGCGGCATGCCAGCTCTCACCGATAATGTCCGCGCCCATGATGACAGCAATCCGCGCGGTTATTTCGAATTCGAACCGGTCATGCGCCTGCGCACGGAGAAAAGCTGGCTGGGACAGGCCCAGGGGCGGGCGGTGAAAATCATTCATCTTCTCTTGCGTGAGCTTCCCACCGACGACCGGTTTCAATATCGCGTTCTCTTCATGAAACGACCGATCCAGGAGGTCGTAGCAAGCCAGCGGATGATGCTGGAACAACACGGGAAAAAAAGCGCCGATGAAACCGCGTTAACGAAAGTTTATGAGGATCAGGTTCGCCAGGTTGAAGACTGGCTCAGAACGCAGCCCTCTTTCCATTTTGTTCTGGTTGAGTACCACCGCATTCTTAAGGAACCAGTCGCCGTGGCGAAGGAAATAAACCTTTTTCTTGGCGCCGATTTGGACACCGCGGAAATGGCACGCGTAGTGGATCCCGCGCTTTGCCATCAGAATAACGCGAAATAGATTTTGTTGTGGGGCTGCCACGAGGGCAGTTGCGCTGTTGAGTTACTAGTAAGCGGCCGATCGCGAGCCTAAAATCAAAGACCTATTGTGGTCCAGGCTTAGGGGCGGCGATAGTGGGTGGCATCGACTTCAGGAAGCGTCCCAAGTCGCTAGTGGTAGAAATAACGGCCGTGGTGTCGTGCTCAAATGCGGCGCGGACAACCTCAAGGCTGCGAAGAAAGGAATAAAGTTCCTGCGCCTCTGTTGAATTGAAAGCCGCAGCGTAAATCGCAGCAGCCTCCGCATCCGCTTTGCCTTCAATCTCCAGCGCATTTTTCGTCGCGCCCGAACTGATCGCGGCCACGTCGCTTTCTTTTTGACCGCTGATATTGGCGGCTTCGCCTCTACCCTCGGAACGGAACCGCGCGGCGATCTGATGGCGCTCGCTCGACATGCGTTCGATGATTTTTTCGGCCACGGCTGGGTTGTATTTGCTCCGCTTAAAGCGTTCGTCGAGCAGCTCAATCCCGAAATCCGCGATTTTTTGCCGGGTGCGTTCTGTAATCTGCTTCTCAATCTCGCCGCGGCCGAGCTCTACGTCGGGGATGGAGCTGGGCAAGAGCGTGCCGGTTTTCTCCAGCTCCTCGTCCCGCAGCGGTTTCCGTCCTTTCGTGACACGAACGATCTCCACCAGGTCGTGGGTCGCCACCGCGGTGCGAGTCTCGCTTCCCAGAATATCATCGAGCCGCGATAACGCGCTGCGCTCGTCATTCAGTCGGTTGTAATAGAGGAGCGGATCATTAATTCGCCACCGCGCGAAGCAATCGACGATCAAATATAGTTTATCCTTTGTCGGACATTCCATTGGAGGTCCGTCCCAGGCGAGGATCCGCTTGTCGAACCGATGCACCTTGTCGATGACGGGCAGCTTCATCCTCAAGCCGGGCGCCGGGATGGTGCGAACCACTTTGCCGAATCGCGTGATGATGACCGTTTCATATTGATTCACGGTAAAAAGAAACGCTCCCCATTTCAGCGCAGTGAGCAGGAAGAAAAGGCCGAGAATAGTCATCATTCGACTTTGCAAAAAACGAATGGCGGACGGGAACGGAACCGGTCTCGGTGTTACGTCTATCGTATTCACGGCGAGGTTTTCGAATGCTCCGGTAGCGTTAACGGCAACGTTTGAAGAATTCCTTTTACGCTGTCATCAATGATGATTTTCTTTTGCAAATTCGGGAGGACGGCCTGCATGGTCTCCAGATAAAGTCGTCGTCGCGTGACTTCCGGCGCCTTGCGATACTCGGTCAGCAGAAGTGAAAACTTTTGGGCATCACCTTTGGCTTCATTGATTCGCCGGAAGGCGTAGGCTTCGGCTTGTTTTTCCCGCTCTTTCGCCTGGCCGCGCGCATTGGGAACCGCGTCGTTGTAGACCGACCAGGCCTGGTTGATCGCCGTTTGCTTCTCCTGCTGCGCCTGATTCACATCGTTGAACGCGTTCTGGACCTGGGGGGGTGGCCGGACCGTGGAAAGCTGAACCTGCTGAATTTGAATTCCGAGCCCGTACTGCGAGCTCAGATCAGCCAGTCGTTGCAAGGTCGAGCTTTCGATATCGTGCCGGCCAATCGTGAGCACTTCATCCACGGTTCGATCACCGATCACTTCGCGCATTACGCTCTCGGAAAGATCGCGTAAGGTTTGCTCGGGCTCGCGCGCGCCGAACACGTAGGTTTTCGGATCGGTAATTCGATATTGGATTACCCATGGCACAAGGGCCGTATTCAAATCCCCGGTGATCATTGTCTCGGTATCGTCTGCTTGGCTGTCTCCCTGAAAAATGTTGGTCGAGTTGGAAGTAGTGAAACCGAACTCGAGTTTCAACAAACGCTGCGTTGGCACGACGCGAATTTCCTCAACGTGCGGAATGGCGTAGGCCAGCCCGGGATTGATGATGTTTTCGTAGGCACCGAAGCGCGTCTTTACCCCGACGGAGTTGGCCGGAATCGTCGTAAAACCGAAAAGAAGTGTGATCGCCGTGATGAAGATTCCGATGCATGCGATCAGTCCGAGGATGAGCCGTGTCGGTTTGATTGAATAGGAGCCGTCGGTAAGAACTCGAGCCATGGGAAAAAAAGCGATTGCCAACACCCTAGCATGGAGCGCAAGCCTGCGCGCATCGAGGCTCAGCGAACTCCCAAAAACTGACGATCTAAAATTCTTTTTATACCGTGGAATTGCCTGCTAAGGTTGGGTGTCAATCGGAGACCAATTATGAAGAAGATTTTTTTCGCAACCACCACCAGCTTGAGCGCCTTCCTGTTCGTCCATGCCGCAGAAATGCCCAAACAACCCGAGGTAGGGAAGGCCGCTCCGGACTTTAGCCTAACGACCGGGGACGGTTCGCAGGTAAGCTTGAAGGATTACAAGGGGAAATGGGTCGTACTCTATTTTTATCCAAAGGATTTCACTGGCGGTTGTACGCTCGAAGCCAAAAATTTTCAGCGCGATTTGACAAAGTATCAGGACGCCGGCGCCGTCGTTTTGGGAGTGAGCGTAGATAGTGCGCAATCGCACAAAGATTTTTGCGCGAAGGAGGGGTTGAACTTCAAGCTTCTGGCTGATCCGGACGCGAAAGTTTCGGGGGAATACGGTTCAACCATGGAATACCAGGGAGCGAAGATGGCGGCCCGCAATACTTTCATCATCAATCCGAAGGGAGAAGTTGCGAAAGTTTATACTGGGGTAAAACCGGCGGCACATAGTGACGAAGTTCTGAAAGACCTGGGCGACCTGAAAAAATCCAAATCATGAAAAGTCAAAATCGCAAATCGATCGATTGCCGTGATTATCCGAGCGAGAACAATTGCTCTCTGAAGATTTCCGGCACGGAGCAAGAGGTGCTCGACGCGGCGGCGCAACATGCGGTTTCATCACACGGTCATCCGAATTCGCCCGAGTTGCGTGATCAACTGAAATCGATGCTGAAAGAGGACAATGCGTAAATGGCCGCCGATCAATCTTTGGCCAACGCGAAAACAAGCATCTCCATCCCGCGAGAACGATACGACCAGCTGCGCAGCGAACAGAATTTGCCGTTAGCGCTTTTGGCCGGCATCGGGGCGGCTTTCATCGGAGCTGCGGTCTGGGCAACGGTCACGGTTATGACCGAATTCCAGATTGGATACATGGCGATTGCGGTGGGATTCATTGTCGGCTACGCCGTCAGGCTAGGACGGGGAATTGAAAAAATATTTGGGATTATCGGTGGTATTTTCGCCCTTTTCGGTTGCGCCTTGGGGAACGTTTTCTCGCTCATCGGATTCATCAGTAAACAGCACCATCTTAGTATTCTCGACACGGTCTCACGTCTTGACCTCACGAAGATTCCCCAACTGCTAACCGCGAATTTCTCGGTGATGGATTTGGTTTTTTACGGCATTGCGGTTTACGAAGGTTACCGGTTTTCTTTCCGCAGGCTGACGTCGGCCGATGCCGCGTTGTGATCCCGAGACGTTGGTTTGAACCGGCACCGGGGCGAACTGTGCGTCTCTAATGCCTGGTCAGTCTTTCGGCTAACGAGGGGTGGCAGCCAGATCTTGAATCACTCTTTGCATTCCGCTGACAACCAGACTGAATCGATCATAGTCGAGCTTGTCCGGGGTATCATTGGTGGTGTGGTAATGCGGATAACGAAACGGCGCCGTGTCGGTAATCATAATTCCCGGGTACCCGTGCTGCCAAAATGCCCACTGGTCTGACCAACCCACACCGGGGATGAATGAGGGGACGGCCGCGCCTTCTGACGGAAGCTTCGCGGCTGCTCGAAAACCGCTGATGGCACGTTTTACAAGATTGCGGGATCGGACGTTTCCGATAAAC
>JBEEGU010000257.1:0-5976 GCA_041167025.1 Verrucomicrobiota bacterium | reverse complement strand
CGGGTCAAAGTCTGCGTCGCTGTCGTAATCGAGGTCGGTTTCTGATCAATTCCTTCGTCAAGGTAAACGCCGGCATCCGCCTGGAAGTCCAGCGCTCTCACTACTGATAACGCTGATTTATCCGAAGGAAAAACCTTCCGGCTGCCCCATTGAGTGTCGTAGGCGTAAATTTGTGATCCGAGCGAGAAGACGCAGTAAACGTGATTCGGCCGACCATTAGAGAAACGGGCGGATAAGATCCGTTTCCATGTGCACGTGGGCGGCCCGGGCAGCGACTGATAAACTCGCATCGCAGCGGGAAGACAATCTTTGGGAGCGCCGGTGTCGAAATTAGTGCGTCCGGGCAAACGCGCCGGGTCGATAGCCTGCGCGTTAGCACCAGTGATGAAAGCCAGTGCCAGGCAAGCGAGAGCCCATTTTGTACCCATAACCCTATTTTGTGCCTAATGAGTCGTCCTCTAGTCAGAGAAGGACTTGCGACTGGATTCCTAGCAAAATAGAGCTGAAAAGGAAAGAGTAATCGGCCGCGCGGAGCCGCGTAGGGGTGGCGATTTGGTGAATCGCTGTTACCTGGTAGAGGAGGCTGACCCTGCCGCTACCCCCGCGCATGGAAAAGCCAGAGCGGGCCTCTGTTATTCCGTCCGTAGCGCCGTGATTGGATTCACCCGCATGGCGCGACGCGCTGGAAGAAAGCAAGCGAGCAATGCCGCAGCCCCGAGCATCATGCTGGAAAAGACAAGCGCGAACGGATCAGTGGGACTGACGTCGTAAAGAATCTGAGAAAGAATCCGCCCTGCGCCTAGCGCAAGCAAGAGACCGATCATAACCGCCAAGGCAGTCTGTAACGCGCCTTGTCGCATGATCAGAGTAAAGACATCGCGCCGGTGTGCGCCGAGCGCCATGCGAATGCCGATTTCGCGCGTGCGACATGCCACCGTATACGCCTTGACCCCGTAAACGCCGACGACGGCAAGAACCAGCGCGATGCCGCCGAAGACCCCGAACAGGACCGCCCCAAGGCGAACAATCCAAAGTCCGGCGCTTTTCTGCATCAGATCGGCAAACGGATCGATACTCAGGATGGGAAGGTCCGGATCAATATTGCGTAATGTTTGTCGCATTGTTGGAATCAAGGTGGCCACGGCGCGACGATCTTTGGTCGCGAGACGAACGTGGAGAAAAACGTCGCCATTATAACCTTGTGCAAGGGGCACGAACAATCTGCGATTGAGCGTGTCGTTTTGGACGTCATGCCGATGATGCCGGACGATGCCCGCAATCTCGATGTCGTTAGGCGAACCGTCTTTGGGTGGCTGGGTATAGCGAATGTGTTGGCCGAGCGCATCCGAATTCGGAAAAAGCTTCTTCGCCATCTCGTCGTCGATGATACCGACTTTGGGAGCATCTTTGTTTTCAGCTTCGGCCCGGCTAAAATCGCGGCCGCGCAGGATCGGGACATTGATGGCGTCGAAATATCCCGGTGTGATGGCGGTGAAGAGTCCGCCGGCTCCGGGATCGGGGGCTTTGGGATCCGTAGGCATCGCCTCTTTAGCTGACATGATCCGGCGTGTGTTGGTGAAATTGCCGTAAGGCAACATCGTGCCGAGCGCGGCAACCTTGACTCCGGGCAACTGGCCGGCGCTATCAACGGCGGCGAACATCAGACGTCTTGCGTCCTTGGGATCTTTTTGGATCAAAGAAAAGTCGAACTCGGTCACGAGATCGCCAGCCGCTTCAAAACCCGGATCGAGGCCGCCCGCCTTAATCGCGCCGCGAAAGAACAATCCAGCGCTGAACAACAACATCAGGGAAAGCGCAATCTGCGCCATGACCGAAATGTGACGTGGCGCAAAGAACCGACTGAAACGTCCAGTGCGCGCCGGTTCACCGACCTGCTGTTTCAAGTCGTTGACCAGATCTGCCCGGGTTGCTTTCAACGCCGGTCCAAGACTGAACAATAGCGTCGCGAACAGGCAAAACAGGAGGGTGACGCCGAGCACGACTGCATCTGGCCGCAATCTAACCGTGATGGAGAAGTTGGTGGAACCGAGCAATGTTTGCAGCGACTGCAGGAGCAGGTCGTTGCACCAAGAGCTGACGACGAGGCCAAGGGCGGCGCCAAGAATTGCGAGCAGAAAACCTTCGCAAAGGAGTTGGCGAACGATTCGCCAGCGCGACGCCCCAAGAGCGAGGCGAATGGCGATCTCTTTCGCACGCGACGTTCCGCGAGCGAGCAACATGTTCGCGAGATTCAGACTGGCGATGAGAAGGACCGCGCCGGCCATCACCATCAGGAGCGTACCGATCGCCGTGATTGGACCATCATCTTCAGGGGTCGTGCTAATGCTGAAGCGGGAAGGTGGTTGAATTTGCAAGGCTCGGGCGCCTTCGGCATCCACGGGTTGAATCGCGGTCAGTCGTTGCGCCAAAACCGGCAACCGGGAACGCGCCGCGTTAATGGTCAGACCCGGTCGCAAACGCGCTTTGAGATTGAATGCGTAATTTTTCGGCTGGGCCAGGTCATGCAAGGCTTCCGAATCACTAAAAGCCGAGCCGAGTTGCGCATGCATGCCGAGCGGAAGCCAGATATCGGGCGCGACGAGCGCGCTGACACCGCTGAATCCGTCCGGGGTAACGCCGATGACGGTGTAGGGCTGGCCGTTAATGAAGAGAGTGCTTCCGACGAAGTCCATTCGACCGCTCATTCGTTTCCAGCAGCCATAGCTCGCCACCACGACAGGAACGTTGGCGTTAGGCTGACATTCAGCGGCGTTGTAGAACCGCCCGAACGCCGGCTGCACACCCATGAGAGAGAAGAAATTTTCCGATGTCAGGAAGGCGAAGCTCCGGCGCATGCTTTGATCGCGGCCGATTCCGGCGACAGCGAACTCGAGGGCGGCAACGTCAGCAAAAATGTCCCGACCACTCTCGCGAAGCTCTTTGTATTCGATGTGCGAAAACTGTCGATAATCGTGGTTCGCATTTTCGCGGGCGGTAAAGATATCGACAACTTCGGCGGGCCGTTGCGGAACAATGGGACGCAAAATTACGCCATTGATCAGCGCAAAAATGGCTGAATTAACACCGATCGCTAGAGCAAGCGTTAAGACGGCAATGCTGGTGAATCCCGGGGCCTTAACAAGCTGGCGGAGAGCGAATTTGAAATCTCGTATCATCGGTGGAGCGAAAGGTCTTCGTTTCCACTGAGATGCGTCTTGGTTGTAATTTGGATTCAGGATTCTTACGAAGGAAGTCGTGGGCGTGCAGTATTCTCCCGAGGGCGCGCGCTCCGGCTGCGGTTTGATACACCCGGCAAGCGACGCGCATGCCCTAATCGGAATTTGCGCGACCTACTCGGTTCGCAAGATGCGGAAGTCGGCGCCGGTTGTATCCAAAATCTTATCCACTTGCCTAGGAGAGCTTGCACGCGATTCTGTTCGCGGTATTAAACCGAGGTATCGATTCCAATGAGGACCAGTCTCTGCGTATTTGTCGTTTCGGTAATGTGTTGCTGGGCAGCCGAAACCGCACTTTGTTCCCGGGCAGAATCGGCAATTGTGACGCGAATCGACACCGTCACCGTAGAGATGAAACACGGTAAGCTCACCATTAGAGTGGCTGGTATGGCAAGGACGCCGTCTGCGTTCGGAAGGGCCGGCAAGCTTCGGCGACGCAATCAGGATCTCCAAACGAACAAGGAGGGTCTTCTGGAATACGATCTCGTTTTCAACCGACCTCAGAATTATTCGGGATTTACGCTCAAACCGGTCAACGCTTCGCTGAAGGAATCCCGTGTTCCCGCCGGAGTAAAGGGCGTCCGGATTTTCGCGGAGTTTAATCAGGTGGACGAGATGCTTCCGGAGCCAAAGAAGAAAAAGGGGTTTTCCTTGTTCCATAAGAAGCGCGGCGATTCGGAGTAAGCTGCCACGCACACTGGCTGCGGCTGCGATCGGCAGCCCCAAACGTGGGTTAGTTAGCTTATTTGTTTTCGCTTACGCGTTCGCGCACGATTGAATGTTCGAACGGTAGGTTGGTATGCGCGTGATCCACGGTTAAGAATTTCGCGGCTGCGCTACGGGTGTGGGACGAACGTTAATCATGGACGTGACGAACATCGGTAAAGCAAAGGAATGGTTTGAGGTGCTGCAAACGACAGAACGCACGCAGACGGCAATGATGACCTTGAAGCCCGGAGATGCGAGCGGCAGTGAGGCGGAAGCGCATGAGAACAGCGATCAGGTGTTGCTCGTGCTCGATGGCGAACTCATCGGGGAAGTCGGCAGCGAGCGGCCGCGGCTGAAGCGGGGAGACGTGATTGTGATCGAGGCCGGAACCAAACACCGTTTTGCCAACGCCACAGACAAACCAGCCGTAACGTTTAATGTTTATTCGCCGCCGGCCTACCCGGCAGACACGAAAGGCTAAGCTGCCAAACGAACGGTCAGCTGGGCCGGCGTCGAAACGCCGTGGCACTTCGGGTAAAGAAATTTTGCCACCGGGGAAAGTTCACGCGCGATACCACTGGCGCGGGACACACCGGACTCACGCAGAAGATTGAGTGACGATTCGAACAGCCGTGTACCCAAACCGCGATTGCGGTATTCCATTAAAATGCAAGGTCCCGGTGCTAAATGGTTTTCGGCAGCAGGATCCAGGCAAAGAACGGATGCACCGATGATGCGAGCACCGTGGCGCAGGGCAAGGCAGGTGTTTTCCTGAGCGACGAACGCGCGATCCAACCACGCTTGGAGCGTATGCATAACTTCTCCGATAGCAGGGTTCCATGCCGGATCGAGCAGGAAGGAACTGGAAAGAACTTTCCGCACTTCGGCTTCGTTCTCTTTAGTGACCGGACCAATCTGGTAATGCTTGGGCAATTCCAAATTCCCGGATGGAACTGTCTCAAGATCCCAATTGAACCGAACCCAGTTAAGCAGCTTCATATTCGGGAGAACCAATGAACGTTCTGATATCTGATCGCGTTAGCAAGTTGTATTGGACGCAAATCTGTGCCGATCCTTCGAATTTAAGTTGACTTTTTGTTCATCGCGGAACGCGATGCTGACAGAGTCCGAAAGCGCCGGCGATCGACCAGGCCGATGGCCGGGGAGACTAAAGCGATTGCACGCTCTTCACCATCTCAGTGAAAGAGTGATAAAGTTCGCGGTGCTGCGCGACGCCTCGCCGCAGGATAGGCTTGAAGTTCGCCAAATCAGCAATGTTGATGATTTGATCAACACTTTGCACAAAGGCGCTCGTCGCATCATTGGTGGCGTATCGATGGCTGAGCAGGACGACAAAATGTTCGCGGCGACGTGCGTCGGGAAGACTGATCATTTCGTGGAGGAGCGGATTCGTTTCCAACTTTGATCCTTTGAAGCTCTCATAGATCAGGACCACGTCGTAGTTGTAGGTCTTCAGCTTTAATATGACGTCCTCTTCAAATAAGCCCAAATGGACTTTGTAGGTCATGTCGATCAGCTGCGGCACGACGATCTTTTGATATTGCTGGTGATCGACGCAAACCAGAGCGGTGTTGTCGCCTAGATCGATAAAAGATGAGTCGTTTTCCTGTTCCATATTCTAGTGGAACGCGTTTTCCGGTAAATCGAGGCGCAACCCCGAGTCGATGTCTGTGTCCAGCCCACGCGCTTTTTGGATCAAATCGATTCCGCGGCTGATTCGTCCTTTGCGTGACGCGAAAAGCCTGGCTGTTTCCTCCGAGATCAGCTCGTTTTCGTAGGCATTAAGAATGGACTGGTCGAAAGTCATCCATCCGAACGGCGAGCTCGCCTCGATAATTTCGTAAAAGCTGCGGTGTTCCCCTTCACCCAGAGCGATCGTCTCCTGCGTCCGCAAATTGTATCCGAGGATTTCGGTCAGAAGTTGCCGGCCACCGCCTGATTTCGGAGCCAGACGCTGACTGATGACGTAACGGAGAGTGTCCGCCAGTCGAATTCGCAATTGTTTTTCTTC
>JBEEGU010000256.1:0-9386 GCA_041167025.1 Verrucomicrobiota bacterium | reverse complement strand
ACTTTCGATTTCCCCTAGCCGAATCTGCGGCCGAACTCAACGGAGCCAGCAATTTCAACCAGCCTTCCTCGTGCAGCCGCATAGATTTGTCGATCGTGTGACAACGATACTGGCAACAATTGTGGAGTTCCGGACATGTTTGAGGATGTTTGGCTCCCTAGCTAGCCACCGTTGCTCAAACCACTGATTCGGCACAGGGGTTCAACTCGCCTACAGGCTTTCACCTCGGGACAACGACTCAAAGGCACGCGGGACGGCAGTTTACGGTTTTTACCTGATATTCTAATTCTTCTAGTCAATCAACGACTTATTATGTTTGACTCTGTTAGCGATATTAACTATCCACACCTTTTGCATGAAAATTGTCCTCGCTCTATTGGTAGGCGCTTTGGGTATCGGCCTTGATTCCTCGGCCTTGGCTCAGACTCGCCTGGCAAACGAAGAACAAAGCAGCGACACAACGCTCCGCTCGGCCGGTTTCACATCGACCTCTAATCGTCACCCTTCCCGGAAACGCGCGTTCACCGCAGCCGTAAGGCCGATCACGCAGTCGTCGACCAGTGGCGTTTCTTTTCCCGCAGACACTGAAGCCACTCCCGCACCTACGACTTTGCCGCTGAATAACGGAGATTTTGAAACTCCGCCGTTTACCACCCTCGGCACCGTTGCAGGCTGGACCACGGGCGGCACTGGTAAGGTGGCGGATATCGATCAGGGCGCGACCAGCGGGACTCACTCTGCTGCACTGAGCGCCGGGGGTGATTACGAAGGGGACATTCTTTCACAGCGATTTTTCACGACGGCTGGTTGTTCCTACAAGCTCGACTTCGACGCGGCCATTTACGGCGAACCCGACCCGAGTTCCGCATTGCAGCAGCTACGAAT
Organism: Verrucomicrobiota bacterium; assembly: GCA_041167025.1. GTDB lineage: Bacteria > Verrucomicrobiota > Verrucomicrobiia > Chthoniobacterales > UBA10450 > DATFCK01. The sequence continues at coordinate 8,501 of JBEEGU010000256.1, read as the reverse complement.
TCAAGTGGTTGGTGACAGTTTCCTCCTTGACGTCACCCTAACTGATCTTGAATCGGCCCACAATTTTGTGCAAAGCGCTGTGCCTTGGAAGCATTACCAATTCATGTTTACGGCAAATAGCAGCGTCACGACGTTGCAGTTTACCGATATCGGGTTGGGCAATGTCTTCGCCGATGTTGTGATAGACACGGTCTCAGTTCAGCCCATGCCTCTTTCGTTCGCGGATTGGCAAGCAGCACATTTCGCGGGTGAGCCGGGTATTAGCGGTTGGAGCGCTGACCCTGATTTGGATGGGATCCCCAATGGCTTGGAGTACTTCTTTCAGACAAATCCCAGGGCGGGAATACCGTATTCGGAAAGAGACTTCTTGCCGCACGTGAGCATTGAGTCCACTGGACCCTCGCAATATCTCACTTTCACCTATCGACGTTTGATCAATTGGACCGGCAACCCTGAAGTGGTTGGCGTTTCCAACGATCTTCAGACCTGGGACGAAACACAAAGTCAGATCGAGCAGGTCGGAAGTCCGGTTCCAATGGCAGACGGATGCACGGAACTCGTGAAGGTCCGTTTGAAAACCCCCATTAACCAGGGACCGATCCCCCGCAAGTTTTTGCGTGTAAAGCTGACCGAATAGGTGCTATTCCGGAGGTCGTTCGCATGGCGACCCTTAATTTTCTAATCTAGATATGCCGCGTCATCCGCTCTACGGCAAACTTTGGGGATGTATTCTCGCCACAGCGGGGCTGGGTTGCCATCTGTCCGCGCAAAACCTGATCACCAATGGGGATTTTGAAATAGGGCCTTTCCAGACCAATGGCACGGTCGCGAACTGGACCGTTTCCGGTAACGCTCATATCGCGGTGCGCCAGGAGGGCTCGACCACGCCGACTCACTCCGCGTCCTTCAATGTAGACGGCGATTCAGAGGGCAATGTGCTTTCGCAGAGTTTTAGCACCATGGCGGGTCAAACCTACGTATTCGAGTTCGACGGCGGGGTTTGGGGACAACCAAGTGGCGCCACGCCTCAGATACATTTTCAAGTTTTTGGGGCGGGCAGCGAAGTCGACGGAACTGTGCCGCTTCCGATCGCCGACCCTACCGACCCCAGTGGGATCGAATTTCACCATTATTTTCGGACATTCACGGCGGACAGCAGCACGACTACGGTCCGATTCACCGACGTCGGCCTAGGCAATGGGTCCGCGGACGCCGTGTTGGACTCAGTTTCGGTGATCGTCGCGCCTTCTCCGACGCCTGTTCCGACTCCGACAACCCTTCCGCTGACGAATGGTGATTTCGAAACATGGCCGTTCAACGATCCTGGCACGGTGGCCGGATGGACGGTTTCCGGAAGCGGCCACATCGAGACTATTTCTCAGGGTGCGACCAGTCCGATCCACTCGGCTGGATTTAGCACGGGGAGCGATTCGCTAAATAACATACTATCCCAAACTTTCCTGACCACGAGCGGTCAGACCTACACCCTGGATTTTGATGCTGGCGTCTTTGGTCAACGCAGCGGTGCGCCATTGCAGTTACAGGCCCAGATTCTGGGAAGTTCTCCATTCTTCTCTCAAACCGTCACCCCACCTGACGCGGGCACCTACCATCCCTTCATGGTTAACTTTGCGCATTACCATTTCACGTTCATGGCGAATAATTCCACCGCGACGGTGCAATTTACGGATCTCGTCGGCAACAATCCGTTCGCCGATCTGATGCTGGACAGCGTGTCTATTCTACCGCAGCCACCATCTTTTATTCAGTGGCAGATGGCGAACTTCACGCCCCAACAAGTTGCCGATCCCAACGTGTCTGGTTGGAACAAGGATCCTGACCAAGATGGAGTTCCGAACGGGCTCGAGTATTTCTTCCATACCAGCCCGACCGCGGGATCGCCGAGTTCGGACCAAAATTTACTGCCCCGGATCAGCATCAACACCACTGGCAATTCGTCCTATCTCACTCTCACTTACCACCGGCTTTTAGGGTGGACGGGAAACGCTGCCGTCGTGGCAGTCTCGGACAATTTGGTGACTTGGGACATTACTCAGAGCCAGATCGAGCAGGTGGGAAAACCCACTCGATCCGGGGACGGCTACACCGAGATCGTGACGGTACGGGTAAAAACGCCGATCAATCAGGGCCCAATTGTGCGTAAGTTCCTGCGGGTAAGTCTGGCACCCTGATTCCGCTCTCTGCCCGGGGGGTGTGAGGCGGGTTGACCTTTTTTTCTTGAGTATTCCAAAATAAAGCTTCACAAAACGGAGAAGGCGGTGTTATAAAAACCATAACAGTTATATTTACTATCCATTCATGAATTCCGGCCTGCTCTCCAAAATCGCCTATCACTCCTCCATTCTCCTCGCCTGTTTCACCCTCGGCGCCCGCCCCCAGCAGCCCGTTGTCCTGACCCCGGGCGAGAACGATCTCGTCGTTCTCAACGGCTGCGTCGTTTCGGCATGCAATTACCTCGGCGCCCTCAAAACCCAGCACAGTCTCGAACAAAATTTCTGGGCCAAAATTCTTCTCGTCCGCTACAACGATCATCCAGCCGGCCATGCCTACTGCGTTTGGGAAACGGAAGGCACCATCTACGGTTATGATCGTAACGCCGGTTCCTTCCCGATTCCGGTCTACACCCGTGACGCACGTGCCATCGCTATTGTTCTGGCTCAGGAGCTTGCCCGCGTTCTCAACGAACCGCTTTCAGTCAACCGCGCGGAGTTTGTCGAATCCAAGCAGGCGCAAGTTTTCAAATATTAGAAGTCGCGCGTGCGGCGGAACGGCAGGGCGCCGCATGGATAGACTTTGACGCGCCTGGATGGCAAAAAAAAGAGCGCGACCCTTAGCGATCGCGCTCGCGCAAGCTGAAGGAATTGAACCCCACTTCATTTCTGCTTTGCTGATCCTTCGGACTTCCGCGTTTGTTTAAGGAGCACCGGCCATGCCATTACGGTCTTGCGCCGTTCCCATCGTTCTCGACGGCAGTTGCGAGTGAAGTATGCTGTCGACTCCGCGGCCAATCAGGCCGCGTGGCTGAACACGGATGGCGCAACGAGCCCTAACGAACGCGGACCTGGCAGATCTTCTCGCGCGGCAGGCCGGGAAAGAGACCGGAATGGCGGTTCGCGCTTACCGCCGTGCTGCCCGCAGCGCATTTCTTTGGCCGGAAACAGCTGTCGGCATTTTGGCCAGCGGGCGGTCCCTAACTGAGCTGCACGGAGTTGGACCGTTTATTGCGAAGCAACTGATGCATTGGATCGAAAAGCCGCCGGCGATGCCGACGACGATCCCGCCGGAGCGTCGTGACTTCCTCACTATGGCGGATGCGCGCAGCGTGCTCGCGCAAAAACCGGGCTGGTCGACGCTTTTGCGGGGCGACCTTCAAATGCATACCACCTGGAGTGACGGTTCCGGGACGGTGTCCGAGATGGCAGCAGCGGGCCGGGAGCGTGGCTATGAATATCTTGCCATCACTGATCATTCCAAGGGCCTGAAGATCGCTGGAGGGATTAATGAGGCGCAACTGCGCAAGCAAGCTGCCGAAATCGATAAAACCAATCGCGCGACTTACAAAAGCGGAGGGACGTTAACCGTTTTGCGATCGATTGAGATGAATCTCAACCCGCGCGGCCAGGGCGATATGAATTCACGCGAGCTATCAAAACTTGACGTTGTTCTCGGCTCCTTTCACTCGGCTCTGCGCGTTAAGGAAGATCAGACCGAACGATATCTCTCCGCAATCCGTAATCCGGATGTGCAAATTCTTGGTCATCCGCGCGGGCGGATATACAATTACCGGCTCGGTTTGAGAGCGGACTGGACGCGCGTATTCGCTGAAGCCACAAAGCTGGACAAAGCGCTGGAGATTGACTGTTACCCAGATCGACAGGACTTAAATTTGTCGCTGCTCAAAATAGCGCGCAAGGAAGGCATGCGGATCTCGCTCGGGACCGATGCGCATCACCCCTGGCAATTGGAGTTCATCGACTTGGGATTGGCGGCGGCGTTGAAAGCTAAAATCCCAGCGGATCGAATCGTAAACTTCATGCCGTTGGATGCCTTGAAGCGATGGATCGCAAATGTTCGCGCGCAACGGCGGCATTCGATCAAATAAAATCATTTCCGGAGCGCGCGGGGAAACCAAATCGGTGATCTCGAGAACGCCTCTTCTCGTCGTCGCCCCTTTCGATGTCAGCGGCTTCGGCTCCGCCTGGAATTAGTTCAACTCCGTTTGTTCGCGCTGGCTGGCCGGTCTGAGAACGAACTGGGCGAGTTGACGTGCGCGCCTTCGTCTACTCCCACGCTCAGTCGATAAACCAATTCGCCCCCGAGCCACGCTGCGATCAAAGAAAAAGCAAAAGCGGCGAAGCTAACTATCATCGCTACAAGTGCTGGCGACGCCGGCGACCCATGTCGCAACAACCAACTGAGCGCGAAAAGGAGTGTCGTGACCACATTGACGCCACCATGCCAAAGGCCGATCCGTTTTGCCCGCGTCCCGCTTTGCAATCCGATCCAATCAGCCGTCCCAAAAACAGCAGCAACCAAGCCGCTGATTACACCGGCGCCAATCGACCAATACGATAGGGTTCCCACCAGTGCGTTCGGGTGAAGCAAGTAGATGATATCCAAGACGACCGTGAGGGTGAAAAACGTCAGCGGATAAACGATCACCATCGGGTGAACCGGATGACCGAGAAAATTAATTTTGCCTGCCATAAATAAGTCCTTTGGCAGACATTCGTCCCTCCCACCGAAGATGGATTGGCAAAACTGCTCGGCAATCAGGGCTTTTCGCCCCAGGTTTTCTTCTCGAACGAAACGCGACCCGAACCTCGTTCGAACGCTTCGAAATGCTCCGGGTTCTGCCGATAATATTTTTGGTGGTACGGCTCGGCCGGGTAAAATTTCATCGCTGGTAGGATTTCGGTCACGACCGGCTTATCGAATTTGCCGGAGTGCGCCAATTTCTCCTTCGAGTTTTCGGCAATCTTTTTCTCATCCGCATCGCCATAAAAAATCGCGGCGCGGTAACTCGGGCCGATATCGGTGAACTGCCCGTCAGCCTGGGTCGGATCTATTTGCTTCCAGTAAATATCGAGCAACTGAGCAAACGAAATTTTGACCGGATCGTAGGTGAGCTCTATTGATTCGCGGTATTTCGTCTTTTCTGATCCGACAAGCTCATAGGTTGGATTTGGTTCTGTCCCTCCACAATAACCAACCACGCTCTTGACCACGCCCGGCGCCTTGTCGAACGCCGGTTGAATGCACCAAAAACAGCCGCCGGCGAACACGGCGGTCTTATTGACAATCGGAACCGGGCTCTGTGCGAGGGTTGAGTCGACCAGACACAACATGGTAAGGGCGAGAGCAGAAACGATGGGAGTCCTCTTCATATTGTCCACCTTAGACAGCACGAAGGGCGGTTCGTTCCCAATTTTCGACTTCGCCAGAACCCCTACTGCCACGAAGGCGGTTGAACCGAAGCACCAACCACGCGATCAGTCTGCGTGATCGAGCAACTTCCGGAAACCAATGCCACGCCCCTCGATCTGTCCGAGTTGTTCGGGCGAACTGCGCCGCTCCAAGTGGATCTGGGATGCGGCGATGGTTCATTCGTCCGTAGGTTAGCGGCGGAACTACCGCAAAAAGACTTTCTTGCGGTCGAGCGCCTGCTTCATCGTGTCCGCGCGGCAAGTCGAAAGACCGCAGCGCTCAAAAACGTACAGGTTCTGCGGTCGGAAACAGCGTTTGTCGTTCGTCATTTGTTACCGCCAAATTCAGTTGAAGCCTTTTACCTTCTGTTTCCCGATCCCTGGCCCAAACGCCGCCACCATCGCCGCCGTCTCGTGACCGAGAATTTTCTCGCTTCCATCTGCACAGCACTGGCTGAGAACGGCTCCCTTGTCATCGCCACCGATCACGCCGAATATTTCGCACGCATCCGTGACCTGGCCGCAAATTCGAAGGAACTCATTCCTTTTGAAGGCAGACCTGGGCACGAGTTTCCCATGTCTACATTCGAGAAAAGATTCCGGGACGCAGGAATCCCGATTCAGCGATTGGAACTGCGAAAAACTTCTCCCGTGATGTAAGCGCGAGCTTCCCAGGATTCCGGGCGGAACCGGAGTTCGACTGCGCCGCTTTCATCTTGCCGGAAAAGCTTGATCCCGCGAGCACGCAGCCGGTCGGTCCAATCGTCGCTGATTCGCTCATGGCTCGGAAAATCCCGCGATGTGGCAATGACCAGGCGCGGGCGCACGGCCTCCAGAAATTTCTCCGAACCCGATTCACCGGAATGGTGCTGACCTTTGATCAGAATGTCGCTACGTAAATCGACACCGGAAGAGAGGAGCGCGGTCTCCGTCCCATTGCCGCTGTCTGACATAAAAAGAATCCGAGGCGCTTCCTGAAATTGGACTCGAATGACAAGAGCCTGATCGTCTGCCATGGGTGCGGAAAATCCGGCGGGCGGATACAGGACGCTGGCGCTGCCATGTGTGCCTAACGGAAACATATCGCCGGCCACGATTTGCCTGGTGTTGATCCCCCGATCCTGCAAAAGCCGGCGCAATCGTTTGTGAATTGTCGACCGGTCAGGCGCGGGATTATCGATAACAATCGCGGGTCTCACATCGGACAACAATTTGCCGGCAGCCCCAATGTGCAGCGAGTCGCCGTGGCTGAGCAGCAGTCCGCGCAGGCTGTTGACTCCACTGGCATGGAGATATTCGCGGATTACGCGATCATAATCGCGCTCACTTCCACAATCGAAGAGCCAGTCAGCCGAGTGATTTTGCAGATGGACAGCGGCGCCTGCGCCAAGATCGAGGACCTGAATCCTGCCCACTGCCTCACCGAGCCATGGTGGATGCGCGAAATAATAGTGGCCTCCCGGGATTTGTGCGAACAGGTGCACAATCGCGAGAACGATTTGCGCGAATAACCAGTTGGCATTGTTAAAAACAATCGAGAGCGCGGGCAGGACGGGTGCGGTCAGGATTGAGAGCAACGCCACGGCCAGAACGAAAAATGCGATTGGCACTACCACCAAATTGGCCAAGAGCGAGATCGGGGTCACAAGGTGGAAATACCACAACAGTAGAGCGAGCGATCCGATCCAGGCGGCTATCGAAATGGAGGCGCCCTGGCCAACCGAAGTGAAAACATGATCGATCATGCGGTTTGGGCCACGAAGCAAGGTCCGCGGCAAAAAAGGATCAGGCGCGGTGTAGCGGCGGAAAAATCGTGTCAGGGGATCAGCCAACAAAACGATCGCAGCCACAACAGAAAAGGAGAGCTGGAAACCAGTCGAGAATAGCTCGTTTGTGCTCCAACAAAGAAGAATCATCGCGGCCGCAGCGAGGCTGTTTAAGGTGAAGGCCTTTCGCTCGAACACGGACGCACCGAGCAAAACCGCACCCATGATAGCGGCCCGCACACTTGAAATATGAAGGCCAGTAACAGCGGCGTAAAAAAGAAGAAGAGGAATGATTAGCCCAGCCGCCCATTTCCGAGAGAGACGCGCCACTTTTGCCAGCATCCACAGGAGTTCCGCCACAATGCCAACGTGCAGACCGGCCACGGCGAACAGATGAAGGGTGCCGGTTTGTTGAAAAGGCTCTTCGATGTCTTCGGGGGTCTGATGACGCAAACCGAGCGTAATGCCACTGATGAAATTTTGGACCTCGGGCGAATCATCCAGGCCTCGACAGAGCGCAGCCTGTAACCAGACTCGTGATCTTTGGGCCAGGCGCAGGACGGGATTGCCCCCGCCATGACGCAGAAGGGTTCCGTCTTCCTCGTAACGAACGAACAATGCGCGATGGATGTCATGCCGGTGAAGATACCAGCGCATGTCGAATTCTCCGGGATTCCGCGGCGGTGCGATCGGTGCCGCGCTGCCGACAAGCCGAAACTCATCCCCAAATGCCGGAGTTCCCCGCCACCGGACGAGAATAGTGGCATCGCTTTCTTCACTCTTTCCCTCGACCTCTACCGAACTCAGTTTCAGGAGAAAACTGGCAAGTCCGTTCGGCGCGATTTTCGGTTCGCTCACCACCGCCCCGGTTGCAACGATCGCGCGGGATCTCTCCCCCAATCGAGCTGCTAGCAAAAGGGACGACGTATCGGTTGTTCGAATTTGGTGCAGCAACAAGAACGACCAACCAACAAGCAAATAGGTCAAACCCAGTCTCGGCCAGCGCAACAGAACCAATCCACCAAGGATGGTTATCGCAATGCCGCCCACCATCGGAAACCGCGGCGGCGGGAGAAATTCACCAATAAGGATGCCAGTTGCCGCGGCCAACGCCAAACCGACGAAGGGCTGGCGTGCTCCGCGGAAAAGGTTCATCTGTCCGCTTTTCGTTTATTTCGTGTTCGAAACCAAGCTCTTCGCTCTGTCCCGTATGCGAAACTGTCGAGGACGACATTTCCCGCCGCCGAAAATTGGACCGCTGGCGTTTGCTCAAAATCAGATGCGAAGG
>JBEEGU010000255.1:0-3516 GCA_041167025.1 Verrucomicrobiota bacterium | reverse complement strand
GAACGCACCGTGGCCGACCCAAGAATCGGCATCCTCATAACATTGGCGACGCCGCATCACTGCGTCTTCAGCACTTGAATGAAAGCTTCCTGCGGGATGTTGATCTTGCCGATGCTTTTCATGCGCTTCTTGCCTTCTTTTTGCTTCTCCAGGAGTTTGCGTTTTCGGGTAATATCGCCGCCGTAGCATTTCGCGGTTACGTTTTTCCGCAACGCCGAAACACTCTCCCGCGCAATAATCTTTCCGCCAATCGCAGCCTGGATTGCGACCTGATACAGCTGCTGCGGGATGACCTCTTTCAATTTCGAAGCCAGTTGTCGTCCCTTAGCGTCGGCTCGGTCTTTGTGAACGATGGTCGAGAAAGCGTCGATCGGCTCGCCGTTAACGAGCAGATCAAGTTTCACCAGTTTCGCCGCGCGATATCCAGCGTGCTCGTAGTCCATCGAGCCATATCCACGAGTGATCGATTTAATCTTGTCGTTGAAGTCGACCAGGATTTCGTTCAGCGGCAATTCGCAATGCAACATTACCCTGCGCGTGTCGAGCGTCTCGGTGTGATCCATTAGCCCGCGCTTCTCCAGGATCAGTTGAAGAATGTCGCCGATGCTTTCGTTCGGACACAAAACATACGCTTTGACAATCGGTTCGCGGATTTCCTCAATCAAACTGGGATCGGGCAGATACGCTGGGTTATCGATCAACAGCGTCTCGCGCCTTGTCGTCAGGATCTCGTAAACGACGCTTGGGCTGGTCGCGATAATGTCCATGTTATACTCGCGGCGGAGGCGCTCCTGAATGATTTCCATGTGCAGAAGTCCGAGGAAGCCACAGCGAAAACCGAACCCAAGTGCGACCGAGCTTTCCGGCGTGTAAACAAACGCTGAATCGTTCAACCGCAGTTTTCCGATCGCTGTTTTCAAATGCTCGAAATCGCCCGTGTTGATTGGGTAAATCCCGCTGAACACCATGGGATGAATTTCCTGAAAACCAGGCAACGGTTCGCGTGCCGGATTCCGATGGTCGGTGATGGTGTCACCAATCTTCATTTCCGCCGTGCTTTTGATATTGGCGATGAAATAACCGACATCGCCGGCGTTAAGCCGCTTCTGCGGATACATCTTCGGGGTAAACACACCCACTTCCTTAATCTCGTAACGCGCTTCGTTGCTCATCAACCGAATCGCCTGGTCCTGCTCCATTTTTCCCGAAACAAGCCGCACATAACCGACCACCCCGCGGTAAACGTCGAAAACGGAGTCGAACACGAGCGCGCGCAAGGTGTCGTCCTCAGGCTCTTTCGGCGGCGGAATGCGATCGACGATCGCTTCCAAAATTTCCTCAATGCCGATGCCCATTTTTGCGCTCGCATCGATCGCTTCCTCCGCGGGAATGGCGAGAATTTCTTCCAGTTGTCGGTGCACACTTGCCACATCGGCATTGGGCAAATCGATCTTGTTGATCACCGGCACAATCGTCAGGCCCTGTTTATGCGCGAGATGAACGTTCGCCACCGTTTGTGCCTCAACCCCTTGCGCCGCGTCGACAATCAAAAGCGCGCCTTCACATGCCGCGAGGCTTCGTGAGACTTCGTAGGCGAAATCGACGTGTCCTGGGGTATCGAGCAAATTGAGCCGATAATTCTTCCCCGATTTCGCGCGATACTTCATCGCCACCGGATGAGCTTTAATGGTAATCCCGCGCTCCCGCTCCAAATCCATCGAATCCAGAAGCTGATCCTGTTTGTCCCGCTCATGGATCGTGCCAGTCCGCTCCATCAGCCGGTCCGACAAGGTGGTCTTGCCGTGATCGATGTGCGCGATGATGCAGAAATTGCGCGTCAGCTCTATTCCCATGAGAGCCGCACTATGCGGGTCGAGGGACAAGCGGTCAATGAGTGGAGGGCACACGGCCCCGGACAAGAATCACTCGACCAAGTGCGCGACCTGTCGCTATAGTTGGCGAGCTCAAACATGCCGAAATTAATTGTCACAACCGAAGCCCAGGGGAAAATCGCGTACGAGTTCAGCGAAGATCTCATTACGATCGGGCGCTCGCCCGATAGCATGATCATCATTGAAGACGCATCCGTCTCCGGGCGGCACGCGCAACTGGAGCTTGCGGGCGACACCTACCGCTTAAAAGATCTCGAGTCGACCAATGGCACACGGGTCAACGGCATCCCGATCACCGAAACCGCGCTCCGTTTTGACGATCGAGTTCGGTTCGGAGGGGTTGAGGCTCGATTCGAACCCGATGTTCGCGGCTCCCAGCCGTTGCCGACACCGGAACAAATCGAAGCCAAAACTGCGGACACGAGTGCGGTCCCGGTCGATTTCGAAAATGCATCACCATTTCCGCGCCGATCGAAGGAGCGCGACCCAAGTCGCACCGCATTACTGGCGGTCGCGGCCGTTGCAGTGCTGGCTTTCATTGGAAGTATGGTTGCGGTGCTGACCATGCACCCGCCGACGCTGTAGTAACCAGGTAGGGAAGCCTCTCCCTTGGCACGCCGCAGCCTTGGCGAAGGAGGCGAGCCGTCCTCCCGGAAGTTCTGCGCGCCATCGCTTAAAAGGTAGGGCAGACCTCTCACCCGCCAATCTTGAATGGTCAGTGGCGCAAGTTTCCAACTTGCGATCCTGCAGCGAACGGCAACCGACGCGATCGCCCTACAACGGCCGATGCACATCGCCAGCACACGCTGACAACCAAATTTGAATACCCAATTTTTCAGACTAAGAGGATTTGCCCGTTCAAATTGCCAGTTATCTTCCAAAACCGTGAAACCCCAATCCGCTATCGACAATCCGCAATCCGCAATTCCAAAGCGCTTGCTCCTTTTCGATATCGACGGGACCCTTATCCATTCCGCCGGCGCCGGCGTAGATGCGTTGAAGCAGAGCCTGGCCGAGCGTTTCGGTGTCATTGATGATTTGGGGGATATTGAGATCGCGGGAATGACCGACTCAGGAATCGTGATCAATATTTTGAATAAACACAAAATTCCCGCGACTAATGAAAACGTTGCCGCATTCCTGGATACCTACGTGCACTTCCTTTCCCTTGAACTTCCCCGCCGCGTCGGTCTGCTTTTGCCAGGCGTTCTCGATCTTCTGAACAAACTCAAGACGCGTCCTCAGCTGGTGCTCGCGCTGCTCACAGGCAACATCTCGCGTGGAGCAAAACTAAAACTTGAGCACTACGGTGTCTGGCATTTCTTCGAATTCGGAGCCTTTGCCGACGATCATCACGATCGTAACCAGCTCGGCCCATTCGCCCGCGCCCGCGCCGAGGAGAAACACGGCCACGATTTCGGGTCCGCACAGATCGATGTCATTGGCGACACACCGCGCGACATCGCTTGTGGAAAAGCATTCGGCGCCCGCACCATTGCTATTGCAACCGGGTCCTGGCCGCGAGCGGAGCTTTCTGCGCATAACCCGGACTTTTTGTTTGATGATTTATCAAACGTCGACGAAGTGATCCACACGCTGGGTTGGTAGTAGAGAAGGAATTATG
>JBEEGU010000254.1:0-4000 GCA_041167025.1 Verrucomicrobiota bacterium | reverse complement strand
ATGCGGTCGACGAAAATGCCCGGAGTGTGGATCTGGTCGGGATCAAGCTCGCCGATCTCAACCAGTTGCTCGACTTCGGCCACGCAGATCTTTCCGCAACTCGCGATCATCGGATTGAAGTTGCGTGAGGTTTTTCGAAAAATGAGGTTGCCGGATTTGTCGCCCTTCCACGCCTTGACCAGCGAGACCTCAGCTTTGATGCCGGGCTCGAGCACGTATTCTTTGCCGTCGAAAACTTTTGTCTCCTTGCCCTCGGTCAGTTTGGTGCCGAAGCCGGTGCGAGTGTAAAATCCCGGAATTCCAGCGCCACCCGCGCGCAACCGTTCGGCCAGCGTACCCTGTGGGATGAGCTCCAGGTCGAGTTCACCTGCCAGTACCTGCCGCTCGAACTCCTTGTTCTCGCCGACGTAGGAAGCCATAACTTTCTTCACTTGCCGTGTGGTGAGCAGAACTCCCATGCCAAAGCCATCCACGCCCGCGTTGTTTCCGACGATGGTGAGGCCCTTCACGCCACTGTCCCGCAATGCGGCGATAAGATTTTCCGGTATGCCGCAGAGCCCGAACCCGCCCGCAGCGATCGTTATGTTGTCGTGGAGTAGGCCATCAAGCGCAGCGGTGGCGTCCGAGTAGACTTTGCTCATAGGGAGAAGAGATTTAACCACGGATTACGCGAATGAACACGGACGAATTCCCGGTTTTAGGTAGGAACGCATCTCCGAGGCGTCCCTGAAATTTGGGACGGCTACGGAGAACCCACGCCACCTGAGTTCTTGCTCGTGCGCGATTCGTCGGCAGATTGAACCCCGCGTTTTTATCATGACCAAAACACTCGCTCATCAACTTGCCGACTACGCTTGTTCGCTCGAATTCGAAGATCTTTCGAAGAATGTCGTTCACGAGGTGAAGCGCCGCGTAATCGATTCGTTGGGCTGCGCTCTTGGAGCATGGAACGAAGAGCCTTGCGAAATCGCGCGCAAGGTGGCGAGCGACTTCTCGGCTACAAACGGCGCAACGATTATCGGCACGTCGCACCAGGCGCCCCCGGATTGGGCTGCTTTCGCCAACGGCTGTTGCATTCGCTATTTCGATTACAACGACACCTATCTTTCGAAGGAGCCGGCACATCCGAGCGATAATCTGGCGGCGGTTTTCGCGGTTGCGGAGAGCGTGGGGGCGACCGGGCGAGAGGCTATTACGGCCGTGGCTCTCGCCTACGAAGTGCAATGTCGCTTATGCGATGCCGCCAGCATTCGCGCGCGCGGTTGGGATCATCCAACTTACGGCGCGTTTTCGACCGCGCTCGCCTGCGCGAAGTTGATGAAGCTTGACCCCGAACGCACCCGGCACGCGATCAACATCGCGGGCGTTGCTGGTATAGGCATGCGGCAATCGCGGGTGGGGGAACTTTCTCATTGGAAAGGGGTGGCATTTGCGAACGCGGCCCGGCATGGAGTTTACTCGGCCCTGCTCGCGCGTGCCGGAATGACAGGCCCCGCGCCTATTTTCGAAGGTCAGATGGGATTCGAAAAACAACTCGGGATATCGTTAGGCGACGTGGCCTCCGTATTCGACAAGAAAAAAGAAGCAATGAAAGGGGAAGGTCCGGCGTCGATGATTTTAAAAACAAGCATTAAATATTGGCCGGCGGAATATCACAGCCAAAGCGCGATCGAGGCGGCCCTGTTTCTGCGTAAGGAAATCGGTGATGTCTCGCAGGTCAGGACGATGGTGATCGAAAGTCACGATGCGTCGGTCGATATCATCGGAAGCGAGCCTGAAAAATGGCGGCCGCAGCATCGTGAAACCGCCGATCATAGTTTGCCGTATATCACAGCGGTGGCGTTGATCGATGGCGAGGTCACCGATAAACAATTCGAGCCTGCTCGTTTCACCGAGCCGAAGATCGTGGACTTTCTGCAGAATGTGAAAGTAGAACGGAACGACGAGTTGAGCGCACTCTACGCGGAAGCGGTTGCGAATATCGTGCACGTGACGCTGACCGACGGACGCACGCTGACCAAGCGCGTCGATTATCCGCTCGGCAACGCGAAGAACCGACTGAAGGATGCAGAGCTGGAAGGAAAATTTCGCGCGCTAGCCGATGCCAAGATTGGGAAGGCCGGCGCGGATCGCGTAGTCGAGGCGGGATGGAAATTTGATCAGGCGAGAGAGGCCTCATCTTTGATCAAGCTCTGTCAGGTTCAGGGGTAAGATGCACAGCCCTTGCGCGAGACTTCGGCAATTGGCCAGCCAAGGCTGCGTTGCGATGCCCGGCGTTTTCAACGCTTCGATGGGACGCCTGGCCGAGCGCGCGGGATTTGACGCGCTCTATATTAGTGGGGCCGGGTTGTGCAATGCGACTGCGGGCATGCCCGATATCGGTCTCCTGACGCTAACCGAAGTGGCGCAATTGGCCGGTTACGTGGCTCGCGCGGTGAAAATCCCGGCCATCGTTGATGCGGATACTGGTTTTGGTGGGGCCGAGAACACAGCGCGGACCATTCGCGAATTGGAAGCGGCCGGGCTAGCCGGTTGTCACATTGAAGATCAGGAATTTCCCAAACGTTGCGGCCACCTTTCCGGTAAATCTCTGGTCGAACTCTCCGAGATGACAGGAAAAATTGAGGCGGCGGCGGACGCACGAAGTGATAAGGATTTCTTGATCATCGCGCGGACGGACGCACGCGCGGTTGAAGACTTCAAAGGCGCAGTGGAGCGGGCCCTCAGTTATCTCGAAGCCGGCGCCGACGCGATCTTTCCGGAGGCGTTGCAGAGTGTGGAAGAGTTTCGCGATTTTGCAAAAGAGGTGAAGGCGCCGTTGCTCGCGAATATGACCGAGTTCGGCAAGAGTCCGCTGCTTTCCTTCGAACAATTATCGGGTCTCGGCTATCGGATGGTGATTTTTCCGCAAAGCGCCTTCCGTGTTTCGATGAAGTCAGCTGCGGAATTCTTTCGCGACCTGAAAGCTACGGGAACCCAGTCGAAATGGCTGGATAAAATGCAGACGCGCAAAGAACTCTACGAATTGCTCAATTACGATCCTGCGGCCGAACAATGGCTGGGGTAAACGTTTTTTCCAGTTAACCAAGGTTTCACGGAAAGCCGGATGCTGTAGGGGAGGCTGTTAGCTTCCTATTTCTTTCGGGACGCAAACTGCGTCCCCTACAGAAGAAATGAATCAGCCCGCGCGGGGTGATGGCACCGCAGCTCGCGCCCAACTCCGGATTTGTGAGTGCGCGTGAATTGGTTACGGTGGAACGCGACGGCGCAATTTATGACCACTGAAACGAAACCTGCTTACAGCCCCGGACTCGCTGGCGTGGTTGCCGGTGAAACCGAAATTTGTTGGGTCGATCCGAACGCGGGCTTGATGTACCGCGGTTACGACATCCACGACATGGCCGAGAAGGCAAGCTTCGAAGAAGCCGCTTATCTTTTGCTCAATGGTCAGCTGCCAAATTTCGAGCAACTCGGCCGCTTCTCACAACAGATAGCATCCGAACGCACTTTGCCCGCGCCGATCATGAAAATGTTGCGGCTTCTGCCACGTGACGCCCATCCGATGGACGTGCTGCGAACCGGGGTCTCGATGTTAGGAGCTTTCGATCCCGAGCTGAACGATAACTCCCACGAGGCCAATGTTCGCAAAGCGATTCGATTAATTGCCCGCGTTTCCACCCTGATCGCTGATGGTTGGCGGATTGCTCAAGGAGAAGAACCCTTCCCGGAAAAGCCTGATCTGACCCAGGCCGGTAATTTTTTCTACAAGATCAGCGGAGAAGTTCCTCCGACTTGGAAAATCCGCATGCTCGATACCATTTTCATTTTGTATGCGGACCACGAGTTCAACGCATCTACGTTCGCTGCTCGCGTCACGGCGTCGACGCTCGCGGATATGTATGCGGCAGTGACTTCCGCTTGCGCTACGCTGAAGGGACCGCTTCACGGTGGCGCCAATGAAGAGTCGATGAAAATGCTCGACGATATCAAGACTCCCGAC
>JBEEGU010000253.1:0-5468 GCA_041167025.1 Verrucomicrobiota bacterium | reverse complement strand
TGGCAGAAACAAACCACTCCCGAAAAGCTGCAGGCATCGTTCAGTGATTTTCTCGACAAGGATATCGACATCCCAGCGGTGGTGAAAGAACTGGAGCCCGTTTTTAACCAGCCCGCATCGATTGATTCTGACGGCGTGTTAACGATCAAAGGTTATTATCCGACGAAACCAAACCGGGTCATTTTCCAATTGAAATACTTGGAGGAAGACGGCGACTGGGGCCTGGTCGGCATCGACGTAAAGTTAAAGGAGTAGGCCCGAATCGCGCTGGCGCACATCTAACATTGGCGAAGATGTTTCCGCCGGAAGCTGGCTGGACTTCCCTCGGTTCAGTGGACGGATTTGCGCGATGCGAATTCATCCAGAGCAGTGCTCAATCGTTCCAAACCCCCGCGAACCGTCGCTGTCTCGGCGCCAACGCCAATTCGGAAATGCTGTGGCATTTCGAAGAATCGTCCCGGCACGACGGTCGTCTCGTATTTTTCGCGCAGCAGTTTGAAGAACGCTTCGGAATCGCCCTGGCGAAGACGCGCGAACATGACCGTACCAGCTGGCGGCTGGAAACATTCCAGATCCGCCCGAGAATCGAGGAAATGTTTTAGCAGCTGGCGATTTGTTGCCAGCACGTTTTGAGCGCGATCGCGAAAGCGCGGTAGATGATCAAGCACTGCCACCGACATCAACTCCGCCGGGTGCGCGGCGTTGACCCCAAACAAATCGTTCAACCGCCAAATTTTTTGCGCCAACTTCGGCGCAGCGAGAATCCACCCGCAGCGCACGCCGCTGAAACCGTAAGCCTTGGTCAGACTGTTGGTGACGATGAATGGGTTGTCATCGGCCGCCAGCGCCTGGCCGATGGAAAATGAAAACGGCGCGTTTCCGTCAAACATCATCTCCAGATAAACTTCGTCCACCAACACATGCGCACCGGCGCCTTGTGCCATTTGCCCAATCGCGCGCAGGCTCGCCGCCGGTACCAGAGCGCCGCTCGGATTATGCAGGTTAGTCAAAACAATGAGTCGTGTTTTCGCAGTAAGATTTTTTTCGATCTGAGCCGGATCGACCGAAAACTCTTCGGCAAACTTTCTCGGGAACCGGTTGATTCGCGCTCCCAAATAATTCGCGATGTCGAGAAGCAACCCATACGTGGGCTGTTCGATTAAAACTTCATCCCCGGGATCCAGCACCGCTGCCATCGCCAAATGGTTCGCCATCGAAGCACCAGTCGCAGCCACAACGCAATCTTGCGGCACGCCGGAGTGACGGGCCAACCGTGTTTGCAGCGGTTCGTAACCGTAACCGCCGGGACCGGTGATTTCGATTTGCTCGAGACGAAACGGCAATTCGGATATTGGCATACTCGTTAGGCCGCTGGTGGCGAGATTGAAACGAGCGAGCGAACCCGTCTTGGCCCACTCCATGTAGGCAGATCGCTTGGGTTTCATCGGTAGAGTCATGGCCGGGCTTGTCTCGCTCGCTTGACCGACCAGAGAAAGTACGCCGGCAGACCTGCCAACGCGACGCCCAAGCCGATGAACGAGCGCTTTGGGTCGTGCGCAAACGTACTCACGACCACAATCCATTCCGCAGCGATGAACAACAATGTCGTCCACGGATGTCCCGGGACACGATATGTGGCCGTCGGATCAGCCGACCCACGCGCGCGGCGGCGCAGCAGGAGCAAACAAACACCGGTCAATCCGAAAAAGATGCAATCCATCGCCACCACATAATTAACAACCTGAGCATAGGTTCCGCTCAGTGCGATGACAATCGCCCAGGCCCCTTGCAGACCGATCGCAATCGCCGGTACGTGCGTCCGCGGATGAATCCATGCGACGCTGCGGAAAAAGAGGCCATCCTTGGCCATGGCAAAATAAACCCGCGGAGCGGTCAAAATGGATTGAGCGAGAAAGCCAAGCGCCGAAAACGCAATGCCCGCCGCGATGAACTGACCTCCGCGAGGACCAGCCAGTGCACGCATGACAGAAGAGGCCGGAGTGACTGAAGCGGCCAATCCCCCTGCTCCGAGGACGCGGAGATAGACAAAGTTCACTGAAGTGTATACGGCGATCACGGCAACGACCCCAATAACCAGTGCGCGGGGAAGGGTCTTGCGGGCGTCACGCATTTCGCCGCCAAGGAAACTCGATGTCTGCCATCCGCCATAGGCAAACAAAACAGGAGTCATGGCGGAACCGAATGCGAGAACGAGATTCGTGGAAACCGGTTCATCAACCAGAGGTCGCCACGACAATCGTGAGCTTGGCCCGCGAACAAGACTGAAAAGTTCGAGCACCACGATCGCCAGGATCGCAACCAGAGTGGCCGCCGATTGTACCCGACTGCCCGCGCGAACCCCCAGACAGTTGATTCCGGTTAGCAGAGCAAGAGCGGATGCGGCGATAATAGAATCGCTCAGCGGCCACTGCGTTAGCTCCAAGAAGTAGCGCGCAAATGTAACGGCGACCGCAGCCATGCCTCCTGTCTGAATGACCAGAAGAAGGACCCAGCCATAAATGAAGGCGACTGCGGGATGAATGGAGTCGCGCAAGTAAGCGTACTGTCCGCCCACCACGGGCAATCGAGCCGCCAGCTCAGCGTAAATGAAGCTGCCCAAAAGTGCGATGGTTCCGCCGCTGATCCAAGCGGCCAGGATTAGAGCCGACGTGTGAACGCGATTAGCCACCAGACAAGGATTGATGAAAATCCCGGCGCCAATAATGCCGCCCATCACCGCCATTATGGCGTTGAAAGGTCCGACTTGGCGGGCAAGTGCGGACTGGTGCACCAGGCGAGCATCGGCGTTTTCGGTTTCTCTCACGCGCGACCCTAATGATAACCGCAGCGCTTGCCAACCCGCTCCGAGGAGACTGGCTCCAATCTGGATTGCATCTTTTTCCCCGACTCGTTAATAACTGAAGAAAAACCAGCCCGCGCCGTCAATTCATTAAGCTCCCGGACCTCCCCGCCACCAACCAACGCATTTATGAAACATAAGTCACAGTTCACTATCGGAATCAGCGTCGCATTGCTTTTCCTCTGTCCGACGCAAAGTGGGTTAGCTCGAGCTAAGAAATCTGCTTCGCCAAGTCCCACCGCGGCCGATTCGCCGACGGCAACCGCAACGGCTTCACCCACGCTAAAAGCGGAATCGTCGGCCGCAAAAGAGAGAGCGATCCCATTCCATGGAGTGATTTCGGGAGTAGATACAAAAGCCAAGACATTCACGATCGCCAGCAAGGAAAAGTCTCGCGTCTTCAAAATCACGAATAGAAGTGTCCTGACTAAGGCTGGCAACCCCGCGACCATGAAGAACGTCGTCGAGAATGAAGAAGTTCGTGGATCCTATTGGAAAAATACGGACGGCTCTCTCGAGGCGAAAAGCGTAAAGCTTGGACCACTGACAGAAGCGGAAAAAGCAGCCCAGGAAGCGCGAAGAACGAAACGCGCCGAGAAGAAGAAGGCTAAAGAAGAGGCCCCCGCGACAGCTGCGACAGCTTCGCCAGCAACGTCGACTGCGCCTTCGGCGTCGCCGAAGCCCTGACGGTTCGTGGTCCGATCATAAGAGCGCGAGACGGTATTTCTCCGAACGGCGGGGGCGACCTGATCTGGTCGATTAAATGCAAGGAGGGTCTGGCGTTGTAGCGGCGTTTGTGTCAACCGCCAAATCGATAATCAAATCGAAGGGTAATCGCTTTGAACACGCATCGGACCAGCAGGCCTTTTCCGACGGAAGCTGACAGCTTCCCCTACAGAAGAGGGCGCGACTCGCGCTTTCTTCCAAGGTTAATTGCGGGTTTGTGCAGCCGCTTTGACGGCTACCCGTAAATCTCGGACGAATAGTTCATATTCACGGTCGCGCGATTCTTCGTCCGGCTGCCGAAGGAGCGAAGAGGGGTGGACGGTCGCAAGCACCCTTGCGGCAAGCGGTGACGACAGAACTTTTCCGCGTTCCCGCGTCACTCGAAAGGAGGGTCCGAAAATCGTCTGCGCAGCGGTCGCACCCAGGCAAACAAGTAATTCTGGATTAACCAAACGCAGCTCGGCTTCCAACCAGGGCCGGCACGCCGCGATTTCCCGCGAGTTTGGCTTTTTGTGGATTCGTCTTTTCCCACGCGGCTCCCATTTGAAATGCTTCACGACATTCGTCACATAAACCGCCTTGCGATCAATTCCCGCGTCTTTCAAGGCGCGATCCATGATTTTCCCGGCGGGCCCGACGAACGGTTTGCCCTCCACATCCTCGTGATCGCCGGGTTGTTCGCCGACAAGCATGAGGGCGGGATTTTTCGGGCCTTCACCGAAAACTGTCTGGGTTGCCTTCTTGTAAAGATGACACGCGGTGCATTTCCGTGCGGCGTTCCGAACTGCCTTCAGGCTCGATGTCGCCGGGACGGGGGCGGGCTTCCAGCTTTCTTCGTCAACGTTTTGCATTCCTAATTATGAATCGAAAGTCGCACTGCCTTCGTATTTCATTTCTCTGCCCCACCCTCATTGTGAACGAAACGAGTCGATATTTCGCTAATTGATGATTTTGGAAACTCAACGCCTGATTCTTCGGCCCTTTCAAGGAGCCGACCTCGAGGTTATGGCCGGCCTGATGGCCAACCCGGACTTCATGCGTTTTTCCACCGGAATTTACTCGCGCGAACAGACCGCCACGTTTCTCGAAAAGGTCCTCGGTTGGGTGCGCGACGGACTGCCTTCTCAGTTCGCGGTCATGATGCGCGATACGGGCGAACTGTTTGGGTATTGCGGGTTTTTCCACCAGCTGGTCGATGAATCCGCGGAGGTGGAGATTGGTTATCGGCTTCACCCGCATTACTGGAACCGGGGCCTTGCGACCGAAGCGGCCCGGGCCGTGCGCGACCATGGTTTTCGCGATCTGCAGTTAGGGCGGCTGATCTCACTGATCCATGTCGACAATGCCGCATCGCGGCGTGTCGCGGAAAAAAACGGGATGATGTTGGAGAAGCAGACCCTCTTTCGCGGTTTTCCCACGAATGTTTTCGCCATCAGCCGGCAACAATGGCTGAAGGAACCGCATGCCGCTTGAGGAATTCGCGTGCCAAGGCGCGATAAGCTTCCGCACCAACCCCTCGCGGATCGTATTCCAAAATGCTTTTGCCGAAACTCGGAGCTTCGCTCAAACGAACCGTGCGCGGGATAACCGTATCGTAAACCCGCACGCCAAAGTGCGCGCGCACTTCGGCGACAACTTGTCCGCTTAATTTCGTGCGAGCGTCGAACATCGTCATAACAATCCCCCCAATCTCAAGATGATCGTTCGCGCCCGAGTCACGCACCTGCTCAACCACCCGAACGATTTTAACCAATCCTTCGAGCGCAAAATATTCGCACTGAATAGGAGTCAATATTTCATCAGCGGCGGCGAGAGCGTTCGTCATCAGAATTCCGAGCGATGGCGGGCAATCCAGTAGGATAAAATCGAAAGTTTGGTCGTT
>JBEEGU010000252.1:0-2611 GCA_041167025.1 Verrucomicrobiota bacterium | reverse complement strand
GGGAGTATGCGCCTGCTTTTAGAAGCAGCTCCTCAATCTTGCCGAAGGCCTTGAGCGTTGGACGTTGAGCGTTGGACGTTGAGCGTTGGACGTTTTCCCCCTACGTTATGGCCAGCATGCCCATTTTACGGTTGTTCATCTTGGCGGCGTTAATCGCAGCGAGCCCGCTCTGCGCCGAGTCTCCAGCCGAACAAAGAATTCTTGAGGCAGTCAAATCGCCGGAATTGAGCGTGGTCCATCTCTGGGCGCCGTGGTGTTCCAATTGCCAGGCGGAACTAAAAAGCGGGGGTTGGTCGAAGATGGTGAAGGATAATCCGCAGGTGAAATTTTATTTCGTTTCGGTCTGGAATGGCGGGGCTGACGGGCGGTCCATGCTAAAAAAATTCGACATCGATGATCAGCCGAATGTTACCATTGTGGCGGATCCCGGGCCGCGCGGGCAGAATCACATTAAGCACTTCGGCGATATGCCTCTTTCATGGATACCAACAACGTGGGTCTATAAGGGCGGAGATCTTCGGTACGCTCTTAATTACGGCGAAGTGCGCTTTCCCGTTCTGCAGCAATTCTTGGAGGACAGCAGTTCGGTTTGGTCGCATAAGGGAGAATCGTCCGTCGAATAGGTTATGATCAGGCCACCAACGCTTTCGGTGAAGGGCGCAAGAGCCAAGTTCCGGCTGCCGGGCGGCGCTCAGCCGCTCATCCTTGTTCCGGTCAAGGTCAACGACCGGGGACCTTTCGAATTCATCCTCGATACCGGTGCCGGCACTTCCCTTCTCTCCACTGAACTCGCCAAGGAGCTCCAGGTAAAGATCGTTGGCTCCAAAGAAGGTCAAAGCGCCGGAGGCAAAATTTCCGTTTCATTGGCGAAGCTCGATTCTTTGTCCGTGAGCGAGGCAAGGTTAACCGACCTCGATGTGGGCATTGTCGACTTGAGTCATGTCGGGAAAACGATTGGAGCGAAAATTGATGGTGATCTCGGCTACAACTTTTTACGTCACTTCCGTTTGGCGATCGATTACAGCAAGTGCGAGATCGTGTTCGACGATCCGAAGCGTTTCGATCGGGTCAAGAGCTCCGCGAGCACAGAGGTGCCCATGCGCCTGGCCAGTCCGGCGAAGCCGCTCATCCTCGTCGAAGTTCATGCCAATCGTCGCGGCCCATTTCAATTCGCGATCGATACCGGCACCTCAACCACGGCGATTACACCGGAGCTCGCGAAAGAACTCGGAGTGACGAGCTCCCCCACTAGCCGCGGCACCACCGGCGGCGCGCCGGTTGCTGTGAGTGCCGGTATGCTCCATTCATTCATGGTCGGCGGAGCCAAAATCGATAATATGGCCGTCGTGGTGGCGGATTTTTTTGGCGCCTTGAGCGAAGCTGTCGGCGCCAGGCTCGACGGCATCGTCGGCTACAATTTTCTCCGCAATTATAAAGTAGTGCTCGATTACCCGAACGAATTACTCAGCTTGTTTAAAGCATGATCGAACTTTCGCCAGCGCCCGTCCTCGCAGCCAACAAACCGCCCGCGATCCTGACCCTCATCGGGGATACGCCTCTGGTCGAGATCACTCGGATTGATACCGGTCCGTGTCAGCTTTTCGTAAAACTCGAAAGCCAAAACCCGACAGGCTCGATCAAAGATCGGGTCGCGTTGGCGATGATCGAAGCGGCCGAGAGTGAAGGTAAACTAAAGCCTGGCGGCACGGTCATCGAAGCGACTGCTGGTAATACCGGTCTGGGGTTGGCCCTGGTTGCCGGTGCCAAAGGTTATCGGGTCCTTCTCGTTATCCCGGACAAGATGTCGCAGGAGAAGATTTTCCACATCAAGGCCCTGGGCGCAGAAGTCCGAATCGTTCGTTCCGACGTGACACGGGGACATCCCGAATATTATCAGGACGTGGCAGCTCGTCTCGCGGAAGAAATCCCCGGGGCGTTTTATGTGAATCAATTCGGGAATCCGGCCAACCCCACAGCACATGAGCGCAGCACAGGACCGGAAATTTGGGAGCAAATGAGGCACGATGTTGACGCCATCGTGTGCGGCGTTGGTTCAGGCGGAACTCTCACCGGTTTGGGCCGATTCTTTTCGCGAGTTCGTCCGCGCCGCGGCATTGAAATGATTTTGGCTGATCCGACCGGCTCGGTGTTATACGAGTTCGTGAAAAAAGGGGAGTTAGTCGAGTCGGGAAGCTGGGCGGTGGAAGGTATTGGCGAAGACTTTATCCCCGAGATTGCCGAAATGTCGTATGTCACGGAAGCGTACGAGATTGACGATGAAGATAGTTTCGCCACCGCTCGCGAGCTTTTGCAACAGGAGGGAATTCTAGGCGGGTCATCCACCGGGACCATGGTCGCCGCAGCGTTGCGCTACTGCCGCAGCCAAACGACGCGAAAGCGGGTGGTTACATTCGTAGCCGATAGCGGCAACAAATATCTCTCAAAGATGTACAACGATTTCTGGATGGCCGAGCAGGGTTTCATCCATCGGCCGCCGCAGGGCGATTTGAGTGATCTGATCACGCATCGGCACGAGGCAGGTGAAGTCATTTCGGTCGGGGCTAACGACACATTGCTGACAGCGTTCAAGCGGATGCGAGCGGCCGATGTC
>JBEEGU010000251.1:0-11509 GCA_041167025.1 Verrucomicrobiota bacterium | reverse complement strand
GTTCACATACAAATCATTAAAGATTCGCGGATGCTGAGCGAGGCTTTCCGAGAATGTCCCTCCGCTTTGCACGCCGTCGGCCAATTTATTGATCGTGTTTCGTAAAACGTCGTCGCGCTCTTGCTTCGCCAGAACATTCAACCCGCGCAGCAACGGAAGCCCAGAGTCGATCAGGGTCGCGAGCTGTCGCGTGAAAATCATTAAGATCTTCGGCTTAACTTTTTTTCGTGCGAAAAGAACGATGCCGCCTTTACTGCGGGCGCGGGCAGCGCGCGGCGCCTTGACAACGGCTGTTCTGGCAACGCGCCCATCCGGGCCGCCCTTCCCTTCTTCGTAGACACTCGTCGGGAAATAACCTGCTTGCCGTAATTGGCCGATGACTTCGTTGCTCGATCCGGCTTCCATCAGGCCAGTCGACTCTTGTCCGCGGGCATCGAGAGCGACGTACGTGAAGCGTGGCATCTTTTTATGATAATTACCCGCCGGCGCGGTGTCGAGTTTTCACACAGGCCACATGTCGACAACGGAGACATGGACAAATTCCAAGGTCCAACATCCAAGCTCCAGAGAAATCCCAATAACCGAAACTCCAAGATAGACGGGGCCCGGCGGCGATTTGGAGCTTCATTGGATCTTGGAACTTGGAATTTGGTCTTTCTTCGCTTTGCGAAGCATCATGTGTATTTCAGAACTTCTTCAATCGTGGTGTCACCGGCGAAGATGCTGCGGATGCCATCCTGGCGCAGCGTATTCATACCGAGTTCTACTGCCTTTTGTTTCAAAACGACCGTGGGCGCGCGGTGATTGATTAATTCGCGGACCGGATCGTTGATTCTAAGAAGTTCGTAAATTCCGATGCGGCCTTTGTAGCCCGTCTGGTTGCAGGTGTCGCATCCTTTGCCGTAAAAGAACTTTTTGTCGCCGATGTCGCGGCGCGCGATCTCGAGCTGGGCTAAAAGCGCATTATTGGGCTCGTAGGTCGCGCGGCAGTTCGGACAGATACTGCGTAACAAACGCTGACCGAGCACAGCCTCGAGTGTGGACGAGATGAGAAACGGTTCTACGCCCATGTCGATTAAGCGCGTGATTGCCCCCGGCGCGTCATTCGTGTGGAGAGTCGTGAAAACAAGATGCCCGGTGAGGGAAGCTTGGATTGCAATTTGCGCGGTTTCCAGGTCGCGCGTTTCGCCCACCATAATGCGATCAGGATCTTGTCGCAGAAACGCGCGCAGAATTCGCGCAAAAGTTAGACCGATCGCTTCGTTGACCGGCACTTGAACAATTCCCTCGAGGTCGTATTCAACCGGCTCCTCCGCCGTCAGCAGCTTGGAATCGATCGTGTTGATCTTACGCAAACATGAATACAGCGTCGTCGTCTTTCCTGACCCGGTCGGCCCGGTCACGATAAAAATTCCGTTGGGGCGCTGAATGATCTCGAGAATGTAGCTGTGGATGTAGTCCGGCATGCCGAGCATTTCCAAATCGAGGTTGACCGTGCTGCGGTCGAGCACTCTCAAGACGACGCTTTCGCCAAACTGCGTCGGCAAAGTCGAGACGCGAAGGTCGACACTGCGCCCGGCAATATTTTTTTGAATCCGGCCGTCCTGTGGAAGGCGGCGCTCGGCGATATTCATGTTCGCCATGACTTTGACGCGCGAGATGACAGGCAGGGCGAGATGGCGGGGAGGGGGAGACATTTCGTAAAGCGCGCCGTCGACTCGGTAACGAATTTTGAATTCGTTTTCGAACGGCTCGAAATGGATATCACTGGCCCGGTCTTGAATCGCTTGATACATGATCAGGTCGACAAAGCGAATGATGGGAGTGGCGTTTGCTTCGGCCTCGACTGCCGCGGCGGTTCCATCGTCGCCGCGCAATTGGAGCAGTTCACCGGCTTCCCCAAGCTGCTTCAGAATATCCTCCATGCTGGAGGTATCGGTGCCGTAATATTGTTTGATACGCTCCTCGATTTGATCAGTGGGCGCGACGACGACATCGATGTCCTTGCCCAGAGCGAAGCGCAGATCTTCGGCGGCCCGCGGATCGAGTGGATCAACCAGTGCCACTCGCAAAACGCTGCCGCTCAGTCCGACCGGAAGAGCACGGTGTAATCGCGCCAGACCACTCGGGATCAATTTCAAAATGCCCGGCGCGATTTCTTTCTGTCGCAGGTCGACGAATTCGGCCCCGAGAGCGCTGGCAATCGTTTGATAAAAACCGTGTTCATCGACGAAACCGCCATCGATCATCGCTTGGGCGATGGTCTTGCCGTTCAAGCTTGCTTCGTTGAGAACGTCGTCTGCCTGTGACGGCTGGAGGACGTTTTGCTCG
This sequence comes from Verrucomicrobiota bacterium, assembly GCA_041167025.1. GTDB lineage: Bacteria > Verrucomicrobiota > Verrucomicrobiia > Chthoniobacterales > UBA10450 > DATFCK01. Next base: position 9,178 of record JBEEGU010000251.1, on the reverse strand, counting down.
ATGAAAAGTTCAGCGACTTGTTTATCGTTCATAGGGCTTCACGAGGCAGCGGGCGACCCCGGCAAAGTTTCGGCGTCGCAGGAGCTCCGCCCTCCAGGGAAATTTGTCGCAGCACGGGATCTGTTTGGGCATTCGTCAGCTGATATCTCCGATCGTGATGGAGATGACTTCCTCGGCGGATGTCATTCCGGCCAAAACTTTGCGCACGCCATCTTCGCGAAGTGTCCGCATTCCCAATTCGCGCGCCCGCTGCCGTAAGAGCATGGTCGAGCTGCGTTGGTTGATCATGTGCCGGACGTCATCATCGATAATGAAGATTTCGAAAATGCCCATTCGGCCTTTGTACCCGGTCTGGCGGCAACGGTCGCAGCCAGCCGGTTTCATCACTTGCGATTCTCCAATCTGTCCGGGTTCAATTTGCAGTGCGCGCAATTCCGTTTCACTCAAATCCGCCGGTTGCCGGCAGTTGGTGCAAAGGCGTCGGACCAGGCGTTGTGCCATAATCGCGCGGATGGAGGAAGCGACCAAAAATGGCTGCACTCCGATGTCGACCAAACGTGCGACGGCGGACGGGGCATCGTTCGTGTGGAGTGTGCTGAAGACAAGGTGGCCGGTGAGGCTGGCGTTGGTCGCGATCGTGGCCGTCTCCATGTCCCTGATCTCACCGATCATGATAATGTTCGGCGCCTGGCGCAAAATGGATCGCAGTGCGGCGGGAAATGTCATTCCAATATCGTGGTTCACCTGCACTTGATTGATGCCGTTCATTTGATATTCGATCGGCTCTTCCACGGTGATGATCTTGCGGTCGGGCTTATTGATGTAGTTCAGGCAGGCGTAAAGGGTGCTCGTTTTGCCCGAGCCCGTCGGTCCGGTCACGAGCAATATGCCATCCGGAAGTTTGATCAGCCGTTCGAACGTTTCCTGATCGTCACTGAAGAATCCGAGCTCAGGCAAGCCGAGCAGGAGGCTTGATTTGTCGAGAACGCGCATGACCACGCTCTCACCATGATTGGTGGGAATCGTCGAGACACGGAGATCGATCGGTTTGCGCTTGATTTTTACCTGGATACGACCGTCTTGCGGAAGGCGTTTTTCGGCGATGCTCATTGAGCCCGTCATGATTTTCAAGCGACTGACAATAGCGGACTGCAAACGTTTCGGTGGTGCCTGCATTTCCTGGAGCACGCCATCGATTCGAAAACGAACGCGGAACTTTTTGTCGAGCGGCTCGAGATGGATATCGCTGGCGCCGGCGCGATGGGCTTCGATCAACAACATCGATACCATGCGGATAATCGGGGCGTCGGCCTCATCAGTTTCGCCGGTGATGACGCCTTCCTCGCCGATTTCCAAACCGAGGTCGACGTCTTCACCGATCTTCTGCTGCAATAGGTCGGCTGCTTCATCCGCGGTGCCGTAATATTTAAGCAGCGCTTCGCGAATTTTTTCCGGGCTGCTGCAAACGAGCTCGATTTCGCGTTGCAACAAAAAGCTCAGGCTGTCCATCGTGTCGATGTCGAGCGGATCGCTGACCGCCACCACCAGGCCGGTTTCGCCGAAAGCGACTGGAATAACTTTGAAACGCCGGGCATCTTCCGCCCGAATTTGTTTGATCACATCGGGCGGAATGACCATGGACGAAATGTCGATCCAATCCATGTGCGCCTGGGCCGCGAGAGTGCGGGAAAGGTCCGCCTCTGAGAGGATGCCGTCCTTAATCAGGAGATCGACCAGATGCTCACTACCATTCAGACGCGATCGGGCCTGGTCGATCTGGGCACGGGTAACGAGTCCCACGTCTTGTAGAACTCGGAGAACGTAATCTTCGTTTTGTTGCACCGGAGAAACTATTGTAGCCACTTCGCGTGGAGAAGCGCAACCGCTGACGTAAACCTTGCCACGGCCGCGCCGCCCAGAGTGAGCAACCGGGACAAACGAGCCGACCGCTTATTCGACGGTGACGCTCTTGGCCAAATTACGGGGTTTGTCGACGTCGCGACCCAGCTCCACCGCGAGGTGATAAGCTAACAGCTGTAGCGGAATGACGCCGAGAATTGGACTGACGGCCTCGTGGACGGCAGGGATTTCAATGATGTCGTCGGCTATCCCTTTCAATCGTTTGGCTCCGCCGCCACTTGTGATCGCGATGATCGGGCCTTTGCGCGCCTTGACCTGTTCAATGTTGTTCAGGTTCTTGGAGAATACCGCGTCCGTGGGAGCAATAAAAACGGACGGAAGCTCCGGACGAACAAGAGCGATGATTCCATGCTTGAGTTCCGCGCTGGGATGACCTTCGGCGTAGAGATAAGTGATCTCTTTCATTTTCAGCGCGCCCTCGAGCGCGATCGGAAAATTGAATTGTCGCCCCAAGAAGAGCATCCCGCTGGCATCCGAGTATTTTTTGGCAATCGCTTTGATTTGATCGCTGAGCTTGAGCACATCCTCGATTTGACCGGGCAACGCTTCGAGCGCCTCAATGATGCGACTGCTCTCGGCTGTTGAAAGATGGCGCATTCGACCGAGAAGTAGCCCGATCAGAGTTAGAATAACGAGTTGTGAAGTGAAAGATTTCGTGGCGGCAACGCCAATTTCCGGTCCGGCGTGCATATAAACCCCACCATCGCTTTCCCGGGCGATCGTGCTCGCGACATTGTTGCAGATGCCCAGCGTCTTATAGCCTTTGCGGCGGCTCTCCCGCAGTGCTCCAAGCGTGTCCGCTGTTTCCCCGCTCTGGCTAATCGCGAAAACGAGCGTGTCCGCCGTCATCGGGGTATTGCGGTGACGAAATTCACTCGCGTATTCGACTTCAGTCGGAATGTTGGCCAACTGCTCGATCAGGTATTCGCCCACCATGGCCGCATGCAGTGCGGTCCCGCAACCGGTCAGCACGACGCGTCCCACATCACGCAACTCCGCCGCCGTCATATTGAGGCCGCCGAGTTTCGCCGTACATTCGTCAAGGCTCAGTCGGCCCCGCATCGCGTCGCGAACTGAGTCGGGCTGCTCAAAGATTTCCTTGAGCATGTAATGCGCGTAATCGCCTTTCTTGATGTCCTCGGCGCTGAATTCGACCTTGCTGACCTGGTAGCTGCCAGCTTCGCCCGCGAGCGAGCTGATTTCGAACCGGTCGCGTTCAACCGCTACGATGTCGAAATCATTGAGATAAACCGCGTCGCGGGTGTGGGCCACGATCGCGCTGACGTCGCTCGCCAGAAAATTTTCGTCTTTGCCAACCCCGAGAACGAGGGGGCTGCCGCGCCGGGCACCTACGATAAAATTAGGGATATCGGCATGAAGAACAGCAATGCCATACGTGCCAATGACCTGCTTCAAGGCAGCGCGAACGGCGTTAACCAGGCGAGCCTTGGAATCTTTGCCATTGAGCTGCTGATAAATGCTGCCAATGAGATGTGCAAGCACCTCCGTGTCGGTCTCGGTCGTGAAGTTATGCTCGCCATCCAGCAGCAGTTGTTCTTTGAGCGCCTGGTAATTTTCGATTACCCCGTTGTGAACGAGAGCGATCTTGCCGCTGGCATCGAAGTGAGGATGGGCATTTTCGTCGGTAACCCGTCCATGGGTGGCCCAACGGGTGTGACTGATTCCAAAACATCCCACCGGCGGCTCTTCCGCGACCAATTTGGCCAGAGCGGCGATGCGACCGGCGCATTTGCGCGTCTGGACATGGTCCCCGTTTACGATGGCGACACCGGCCGAATCGTAGCCCCGGTATTCGAGACGACGGAGCCCATCAAGCAGTATAGGCGCTGCCTGTGCAGATCCTACGTAGCCAACAATGCCGCACATAATATAAAAGAGACCGATATTAACACATATCCCTGGGGAAGCCCAGCCCGTGCCAAACGCAAAAAGGTTGCCGGGAAGGGCAGACGCTGAGTTATTGAGACGTGCGTACGCAAAATCAGCAACAGCAGCGCGACAGTCCTTTTGTCGATCTTTCGTTGTCCACGCCAGCGCTTCCGCCGGGGACCACCCAGAGAACACTTTCCATCATCATGGGCGGGGGCGCCGGCACCCGCTTGTTTCCTTTAACGCAGGACCGGGCGAAGCCTGCTGTCCCGCTCGGCGGCAAATACCGGTTGGTCGATATACCGATCAGTAATTGCCTGAACTCAGGGCTGAGATCGATCTATGTCCTGACCCAATTCAATACCATGTCGCTGCATCGACATATCCAGGCTAGCTACAAGTTCGACAATTTTTCACGGAGCTTCATTGATATTTTGGCGGCGCAACAAACGCCGGAGAGGTCGCAGTGGTATCAAGGCACGGCCGATGCCGTTCGGCAAAACATGCGCTATTTTTTGGAGAGGCCGTACGACTATTACCTGATTCTGAGCGGTGATCAGCTTTACCGGATGGATTTCCGCGCTCTCCTCCATCAACACATTCGTTCCGGGGCGGACATTACTCTGGCTACAAAGCCGATTCACCGGCAACTCGTTGCTGACTTCGGGATCATGAAATGCGGTGTCGACCGACGAATTACCGCGTTTGTCGAAAAGCCCAAAGACGAATCACTTCTGCAAGACCTGCGCATAAGCCCCGAGCTGCTTGCCACTCTCGGATCCAGCGAGGAAGAGGAATTGTTCCAGGCGTCGATGGGCATTTACCTGTTCAATCGTGAGGTGCTGGTCCGCTGCCTGGACAATAATTTGGTCGACTTCGGGAAGCATATCATTCCGCAATCGATCAAAGATTGGCACGTCAGTGCCTACATTTTCAACGGCTATTGGGAGGATATCGGAACGATTCGCGCCTTTTACGAAGCGAATCTCGATCTGACCAACCTCGTGCCGGATTACAGTTTTTTTGACGCGGAAGCTCCGATTTACACGCATCCGCGTTTTCTGCCCGGTAGCAAGGTGAATGGTGCGACGTTACGCCAGGCCATTATTTCCGACGGATGCATCATTTCTGACGCCCACATTGAGCGATCGGTCATTGGCATTCGCAGCATCATTCAATCCGGCGCCACGATCCGGAATAGCATCGTGATGGGGGCCGATTATTTCGAACACGACCGCCGGAGAGACACGGCCACGACCGCTCTCGGCATCGGGCGGAACTGCGTGATTGATCGCGCGATCATTGATAAGAACGCGCGCATTGCAGATGGCGTCGTCGTGACGCCCGAGGGGAAACCGTCTGAGTTCGATGGTGAGAACTACTTCATCCGCGATGGGATTGTTATTGTGCCAAAGGATGCGCTGATTCCGCCAGGCGTCTGGATTTAAGCGGATTCGGCACAGAAGCCGACGGGGGTCACAAGGTTTCGCGCTGCCCCGAAATTCAACGCCGATCGCTAACAGCGCTTAACTGTCCGCCCTGCTCCCACTTCTCCTGTTTGTTCCAGGGCATTTGGGATTCGCCTTTCGCATCCGGATCATCGACCAGCGCGACATTTTGTTTTTGGGTGGCGCACGAAACCATGCCGAACGCGGCCAACAGCACCAAACCGATTGTTATTTCCCCTTTGAGCTTACGAATTTGTGCCAGCATAAACAACGACATCTCCAGGTTGCACCTGGACGCCACGCGCCAGAGTGCTGGTGATAATATCGCCAATGGCGGTCGCAGGTTCAACTGAAGAAATGCGGATTTTACCGATTAGGGTGCCGTCGCGCAGGACGAGCATTTCAGCGTTGGGTTCCACCCCTTGGTGGCCGCCAAGGTTCAAAACGACGAAATTATAAGCCTGATTCACCGCTAGGACCGTGCCCCGAACTCCGGCTTTACCCGCCATCGGCGAGCGGCGTTTTTTCTCTTCGTCCAGCACGGTAGAACGTTCCTGTGCGCCCCGAATCTTTTCCGACAAAAAAGCGTTTTCGTGCTCGGCGCTCTCCAGTTGATGGCGCGCTTCATCGAGTTGAGCCTGCAGCTCCGGAAGCGAGGCCGCGCCCGGGTTTTCGGATGGTTTCGCTCCCGCTTCTTCGACCCGCGTTTGCAGCGTCGTGACTTCCGCCTGCGTGGTTTGGAGTTTCGTTTGAAGTTCGCTCTTCTCCGTTTGCAGTTGCACCAGCTCAGCTTCCGCCTTGGCAATTTTGCTCTCGTTCTCGGTCACTTTTGCCATGGCCGCCGCGACGGTGGCTTCTCGCTCCTTGATCTCCTTTTGTTCGGCAGCGCGCCGGCGGACCAACTCATCGCGCGCAGTGGTTGCGGTCCGCGCGCTTTCTTTGAGAGATTTGGATTTTTGCGAATTGAGAAATCCAAAAACCGCCGCCAAACCCAAGAGAGCGACGGACAGCGCGATAATATTCCTGGGCGAGAGACTTAAGGCCATCGGTTTGAAAGCTGCACCGCGTCGTTTGTAAATGCGAATCGCAATAGAAAGCAATCGGATTCGCCCGCGGCCATTCCGGTTACGTCACCTTTTGGCGCGATTGGCGTTGCGTGCGTTTCGGTTCCGACCTATAGACACGGATAATGGGACAGCAGCACCGGGTCAGAACAAAGCGAAAACGGCGACACGCCTATCTTGAACGGAAGAAAGCATCGGTTAAAGCGGCGCGGCGCGAACCAGCAAAATCCAAGAGTAAGAAGCAGCAATCCGCCTCGGAATAAAGCGTTCCTAAGATATTGGAGGGCGGGCCGAGCAAGCGAAGAGTAATGCGGCCACACGCGCGCTACCTGATTGTCGACGGGCATAGCGTTATTTTCGCATGGCCCGAATTGCGCAAACTACATCAGCGCCGAACGAGTCTCGCCCGGGAAGCGCTGGCGAAAAAACTCCGGGATTACCAGGATTGGACAGGTGTCCGGTCAGTCGTCGTTTTCGACGGTAAAGGGCCGATCGTCACTGCGACATCGGAGAAACACGACATTCAGATTTTCTATTCGCGTAAGGGACAAACCGCGGATGACATCATCGAACGACTCTGCGGGAAGTATGCCGGGCGCTTCGATCTGGTCGTGGCCACATCAGATTTTTTGGAGCAGCAAACAGCAAGCGCATTTGGCGCACACTGTATTTCGCCGGAGATGTTGCGCGAGGTCCTCGATGAAGGAATTCCTCGGGGGAAATGATCAGGCCGCGTTGACCAATACCGGGTCGGTTTTTACTTTTTGCCTTCGGGCGCGTTGCTGGCAGGTGGCGAGGACGCGTGAAAGCACGCAATAGAGCTGTTCGACGGGAAGATTTTTGCTGACATAACCGTTGGCTCCGGCACGCAGAGCTGCGTGCATCTGATGCTCGTCGTAGCCCATTCCAGTGAAAACGATAATCGGCACGGTCGTATTGATGTCGCGAATGAACGAAATGAGAGAGATACCGTCGACTTTAGGCATTTTGAGATCCACGATTACGACTTCGCACTCGTTGTGGGCGAGCCAGGTGGCAGTTTGGAATCCTTCGGTGAGAGACTCGCAGGTATGGCCCTTTTGTCGGAGGTAGGTGACGAGGAAACGGGCGACCCCGGGGTCATCGTCGATGATCAGGAACTGGAAAGACTCGCGCTGAGGTAGCTTCATCGTGCTTATAATTACTATTATAACCATAAGCACTAACCTTGCCACGGGCTTTGCCGCTCCGGGCCAATTCAGTCCCTGATGCCACGTGGGCCGCCGCGTACGCCTCAACCGACCTTCTTCTCAATCTCTCTCAATCGCGCGAAGTACTTACCAAGCCGGCGTACCCAAGCCAGATGCTCCAGCGCGTCGGCTAAAGGAACCGCCGGTGTAGACCACCATGCACCGCCGGAAATGTTCTTCGAAACACCAGTTTGCGCCCCGACGGCGGTGCCATCCCCGATCTCGATATGTCCGATAATACCTGCTTGTCCCCCAATGAGCACCCGCTGGCCTACTCGCACGCTTCCGGCGAAGCCCGCCTGCGCTGCGATGACCGTGTTTTCGCCGATGACCACGTTGTGCGCGATCTGCACAAGATTATCAATTTTCACGCCTTTCTGGATCCAAGTACGGCCAAACCGCGCCCGATCGATCGTCGTATTCGCCCCAATCTCAGCGTCGTCATCAATTTGAACGATTCCGATTTGCGGCACCTTTTCATAGCCTCCCTGGCTGGGTTCGAATCCGAAGCCGTCGGCGCCGATCACTGTCCCACTATGGATGATGACGCGAGCGCCGATCTTCGTCCGCTCGCGGATGGTGACGTTTGGATAGATCATGCATTTTTGTCCCAGCGCGGTGTCATGGCCCACATAGGTCCCGGCGCCAATGACGGTGTCATCCCCGACTTGAACGCCTGATTCAATCACCACGTAAGGTTGTATGGAAACACGCTGGCCAAGTTTGGCGCTTGGGTCGATTACCGCCGAACTATGGACACCCGGAGCGAATGTGATCGGCGGCGGCGCGAACCTCAACACCACCTGTTGAAAAGCCTGAGCCGGATTTGCCACTCGAATCGTGGATGCGGTAACCGATTCGGTAAAATCCAGAGGAACAAACACTGCGGTCGCGCGTGTCCGCCGCAGCTGAGCCGCATATTTTGGATTTGCGAAGAATGTGATCTCGCCCGCAGTGGCCTCAGCCAGCGACGCCGCGCCGGTAACATGTTGTTGGGAATCGCCTTTCAACTCTCCGGCGGACTGTTCTGCGATTTCCTGGAGAGTAAGCGTCACAATATCTTGGTTGGCGCGCTCAACGCCGCCTCTGGTTGCTTCATCCATGACTCCGCGTTCATGGACCCGACCAACTATGACACGATTGTGCGCACGGCATCAAGCTGCCCGGCTGATCCGAGCTTTTCATTCTTATGCGCGATAAAATCTGCGTACTCTTGGACAAAAATTTTGCCCGGCGGACGAAAATCGAATTGCTCGGGATGATCACGGAAGAATTCGCGATGGACGCGGGTCCAGACCAGCCGCCCGTCGGTGTCGATGTTCACTTTGGTAACGCCGAGTTTCGCTGCCGGTAAATACTCTTCTTCGTTTACGCCGCGCGCCGAAGGATCGAGCTTGCCACCGGCGGCGTTGATTCGTTCGACTTCTGATCTTGGCACACTGGAAGAGCCGTGCATCACAATCGGTGTCGGGGGCAAGCCGGCTTTTTTCAAATTATCGCGAATCCCTTCAATCACCTCGAAGTGCAATGACTGTTGGCCTTTGAACTTGTAAGCGCCGTGACTGGTGCCGATGGCAGCGGCAAGAGAATCGCATTTGGTTTGCTTGATAAACTCGACGGCTTCCTC
>JBEEGU010000250.1:0-5591 GCA_041167025.1 Verrucomicrobiota bacterium | reverse complement strand
CCTCTAAGCGACATGAAGTAATGGAGTGGTGGAGTATTGGCGGGTTTTGAAAATGATGCGGGCACATCCCCACCTCCTTCACTCCAATACTCCTCTACTCCATTACTGCTGATTCCTGTGCGCGCCCTTATCATTGTCCTCGACTCAGTCGGGATAGGACATGCGCCAGATGCGGCCAACTACGGGGACGAAGGGGCCAACACGCTCGGCCATATTTTTGCGCGAGTTCCCAATTTGCAACTCCCAAACCTTTGCGCGCTTGGTCTCCCGGAGGTCCTCGATCAAAACTATTCGTGGACACGAAAGCGGTTTGGACTGCCGCACCTCGCCAGTTTCGGAAAAATGACAGAACGTTCGGCCGGGAAAGACACCACGACCGGGCATTGGGAAATGGCCGGCATCATTCTTGACACGCCATTCGCCCTCTTTAGCAGGTTTCCCTACGAACTCGTCAGCGCGATTGAAGCCGAAGCCGGTGTCCGGTTTATCGGCAATTACGCTCAAAGTGGCACTGCGATCCTCCAAGAGCTGGGGCCGGAACATGTTTCCACGGGCAATCCCATTTTGTACACGTCAGCCGATTCTGTTTTGCAAATTGCTGCGCACGAAGAAGTCATTCCGCCGGAAAAACTCTACGCAATTTGCCGGATCGCGCGGCGACATGCAGACCGATTCGCTATTGGTCGAGTGATCGCCAGGCCTTTTCTCGGGATAGACGGCAAATTTTTACGGACAGCGAACCGCCATGATTTTTCGATCAAGCCCCCTCGCACAATCTTGAATACGATCACGGACGCAGGTTTACCGGTTATCGGGATCGGCAAGATCAGCGACATCTTTGCCGGCGAGGGAATCGCCGAATCGCATCCCACCGCCTCGAACCGGGATGGCATGGAGAAAGTCAATCAGGTCTGGTCGGAAACAAAACGCGGGCTCATCTTTGCGAATCTTGTCGACTTCGACATGGTCTACGGGCATCGGCGCGATGCTGCCGGCTACACCGACGCGCTCATGGAATTCGATCGATGGCTCGGCCTTTTCATTGACCAGGTCTCATCCGACGATTTGATAATCATCACGGCTGACCATGGAAATGATCCAACTTTTCGCGGCACCGATCACACCCGGGAGCAGGTACCGCTATTTGTTATGCATCACCGGGAATCGCACGACCTTGGCGTGCGTGAAACGTTCGCTGATATTGCCGCGAGCCTCGGCGTCTTTTTTCAGCTCCCGGAGCCCTGGCCTGTGGGAAATCCTTTTTTGCGGCGAGCTGCATCGCAGGTTTCGACCCGCAGCTCATAAGTCCGAAAATTGAAATACATCGCAGCCGAAATGCACATCCCCTCTCTTATTGAAAAAAAGCGTGATGGTCAGGAATTAACCGCGGAGGAGATTGCTGCTCTCGTTGTCGATTTCACCGATGGCAAGATCCCCGACTACCAAATGAGCGCCTGGGCGATGGCGGTGTTCTTTCGAGGGATGACCCCCAAGGAAACCCGGCATTTAACCGACGCGATGATGAACAGCGGGCGAGTTCTGAAATATCCGAAAAAATCGCCGCCGAAAATCGACAAACATTCCACCGGCGGCGTCGGCGACAAGATCTCGCTCGTTCTCGCGCCGCTGTTGGCCTGCGAAAATGTTTGGGTGCCGATGATATCCGGCCGCGGGCTTGGCATCACCGGCGGCACACTGGACAAACTGGAAAGTATTCCCGGCTTCAACGTCCACCTCGAAGAAAAACGCGCGTTGAAACAACTGGACCAGATCGGTCTGTTTATGATCGGACAAACCGCGGACATTTGCCCGGCCGACAAAAAGCTCTACGCCCTTCGTGACGTAACCGGCACCGTCCCATCACAACCCCTCATCGTTGCGAGCATCATGAGCAAGAAGCTAGCCGAGAATCTCGATCGTCTCGTGCTTGACGTGAAGTTTGGACACGGAGCTTTCATGAAAACTCGCAGCGAAGCGCAGGAGCTGGCGCAGTCGATGACCAGCGTAGGCGAATTGATGGGGGTACAGATGTCGCACCTGCTCAGCCCGATGGATGAACCGCTCGGTCGCGCCGTCGGCAACGCACTTGAAGTTGCGGAGTGTGTCGAAATTCTTCAGGGGAATGGACCCGGCGATATTATCAAGCTGGTCCTCGATCTCGCCGAGAAAGTCTCCGATTCTACCCGCGCGCAACTCGAGCACCGACTCAAAGACGGCAGCGCCTGGAAAAAATTCGTCTCCCTCGTTTACGCTCAGGATGGGGACGCGACCACGCTCGAAAAAATCGTTCAGACCCACGCCGCGCCGTTGGTGGAACCGATTTGTGCGAAATCGAAGGGGACCGTCGGGATGATGCATGCCGAATTGATCGGCCGTGCCGCCGTTCTTCTCGGTGCCGGCCGGCAGCAAGCAGGTGACGCAATTGATTTCGCCGTTGGAATTTCCGGCATAAAAAAAATCGGAGAAGCTGTTGAGAAAAACGAGCCATTGCTCTTCGTCCACGCGCGCACACCAGGTGCGCTAAAGGAAGTGCAACCGCTCTTGGAAAAAGCCGCAGTCGTTGAATAACACAGATGATAATTCGGTGATCAAAAGGATGTATGTGAGGTCCCTCGCTTTGCTCGGGATGACAAACGTCTTATTCGGAATCGGTGTTGCTATTCTCGTCGCGTTCGCGCCACATCATTGTAAGGCGACCGGTCCGGTTCCCTCCGAAACGCCGAGACGGAGTGCGTCCGCCCAAGAAGCGCCCCCAAAAAAGTCGGCGGTTGATCAACTGATTCCGTGGTTACTGGAGGAAAAACGGGAATTGCGCGGGATCCCTTTTAGCGAAGTGATCTTCGATACGACCGGAAAGCGTGTTCTCCCGGTCGATCGGAAGAGCGAGGTTGATGCCCGGGTTATCAAAGGAATTAGTGCTGCGCTCGATCATGCGGTCCGCCGGCTGAACGAACCAGGAAATGCAGTTCAAAATGTGTCGCGGATTAACGAAGTGAGCAGTCATGTGGAAGACGCACTGCGCGAAACTCTGAAAATCACGCCTGGTCTAAGCTGTGATTTTCCGCACACTGGCGACGACAAAGTTCAACGGTCCGGTTACCCGGACCTGCGCATTGTCGATCTCGCCACCAAACGCGTTTTCTATCTCGACCCTAAACTTTACGCCGTGGGCAGTCGGGATGGCAGTTTCCGCACATTTTATTTCGAGCCGAAGATCGCGACCAACAAAGTGCGAGATGACGCAGTGCACCTCGTCGCCGGTTTGGAGCATGAAGCGCGCAAAGATAACCGGTGGAATTTCACGCGCTGGGATTTGGTCGATCTCTCGCGATTCAAAGTCCAGCTGAAAGCCGAATTTCAAGGAAGCAACCGCGACATGTATCGGCCCGAAGCGACCATCGCGACGAGCAGCGGCAGGGGCGATTGATTCAATCGCCTTCGAGTGTCTAGCCAGCATACCGGTGGCGGTTCAGTGAACCGCCGCTACCAAGATCAGGTGGATCGGGCTCTCCGCGCGCGATGGCAACCTCAAGCGCCGAAGCCGCTCAAGTAAGTATGAGCGCCGGAAGGCGCTTCTTCTTCTAGCATCGCGCTCGGAGAGCACGATCCACCTGGGCGCACGCTTCGTGGAACGCTCAACTGCCTCTAGGCCGGTCCGCCGTCACCGTACGAAGTGAGTTGCCGACCCCCGGGGTGAAAGCGATGCTATCAGTGAGATGATCGTGGCCGTGATAGAACTGTTTCAGTTCGACACCGTGGAAGACGTCCTGAGCGATGTCGCCCGGGGTCGCATGGTCATTGTGACCGACGATGCCGACCGCGAAAACGAGGGCGATCTGGTCATGGCCGCGGAAAAGGTCACGGCGCAAGCTGTCAATTTTATGGCGAAACACGGACGCGGCTTGATCTGCGTCCCGCTTTCGAATGACCGGGCTGAGCAGCTCGGTTTGCAAAGAATGGTGGTCCAAAATCGCGAGATGTATCGGACCGATTTTACGGTGTCGGTCGATGCCGCAAAAGGCGTCACCACCGGCATCAGCGCGCACGACCGGGCTGCTACGATTTTGGCGATTGCCGATCCAACCTCGGCGCCCGACGACTTGGTTCAACCCGGGCACGTTTTTCCGCTACGGGCGAAGGACGGTGGCGTCCTGCGTCGTGCGGGCCACACCGAAGCGGCGGTTGACCTCGCTCGAATGGCCGGACTGCAGCCCGCGGGTGTGCTGTGCGAAATCTTGCATGATGACGGGACGATGGCGCGGTTGCCAGAGCTCATGGAATTTCGAAAAAAACACGGACTCCGCATTTGCACCATTCAAAGTTTAATCGCCCACCGCCGCGTTCGCGAGAAACTGGTAGAGGCGGAACAAATTGTAAAGCTACCGACCGATTACGGTGATTTCGATTTGCACCTGTATCGTTCCACTCTCGACGGTGCACATCATCTTGCATTGGTGAAGGGAAAAATCGACCAGAATGGCGAAACCCTCGTCCGCGTACATAGCGAATGTCTCACTGGGGACGTGTTCGGATCGCGCCGGTGTGACTGCGGAAATCAATTACACGCCGCCTTGCGTCAGATTTCCGACGAAGGCAACGGCGTTTTAGTTTACATGCGGCAGGAAGGACGCGGCATCGGTTTGGCGGCGAAGATTCACGCTTACAAATTGCAGGAAGAAGGGCTTGATACCGTCGAAGCGAATGCCAAACTCGGCTTTGCCACCGACCTGCGCGATTATGGCCTCGGCGCGCAGATCCTGTTCGATCTTGGTGTGCGCAAGTTCCGTTTCATGACTAATAACCCGAAGAAGGTTGTGGGACTGGAAGGTTACGGCATCCAGATGGTGGAGCAGGTTCCGATTCGCAGCGAAGCAAATCCTCACAACGCAAAGTACCTCGAGACAAAGAAAGTGAAAATGGGCCACTTGCTCTGATCAGAGGAGTTGGCTTACATAATATGTCGACCGCCATTCCCCCGCGCCCCCGCCAGGTTGGGACAAAACATCAGGGATTCGAGAGCTCCCGCCATCGCCGCAGGTTTGTTATCGTCGCGAGCCAGTTCAATGCCCAATATGTGCAGGGTTTGATCGATCACGCCACTGCGGAACTGCGTGAACTCGCCCCATCCGCCGTAACCACTCTCCATCAGGTCCCGGGAGCATTCGAAATTCCGATCGTCGCGCGCGAAGTCGCCGTACAACAAAAGCCGGATGCGATTCTCGCTTTAGGCGTGATTTTGCAGGGCAAAACCAAACACGCCGAAAATCTTGGCTGGTCGGTTACGGACGCCCTGCAACGCATTGCTCTCGAACACGGTGTTCCGGTGATTAACGCCGTCTTGGTGCTCGATAGCGAAACTCAGGCGCGTGAGCGGTGTTTGGAAGAGGAAATCAACCGCGGAACCGAAGCAGCTCGCGCCGCCATTCAGGTCGCCGACGTCCTGAGTGACCTCCGCGAACAACAATCGTAGTATGGGAAAACGCCGAAAAGCTCGTGAAGCCGCCATCCAATACCATTTCTGGCGGGATCTTCAGCATGGCGAGACACCGGAGAAGATAGACGATTTCTGGGAGTTCTGTCCGAGCACACCG
>JBEEGU010000249.1:0-4813 GCA_041167025.1 Verrucomicrobiota bacterium | reverse complement strand
CGATCGCGACCACGGCCCAGAATGCCGCGCGCCATCCGGCGGCCTGCCCGAGTGCCGTCCCAAAGGGTACGCCAAGCACGTTGGCGAGCGTCAGCCCGGCGAACATCAGCGAGATCGCCTGCGCGCGCCGCTCACGCGCGACGAGATCGCTAGCGACCACCGCACCGATGCCGAAGAAGGCTCCATGCGCGAAGGCCGTCACGATGCGCGCCGTCATCAGAAGCCCGTAGGTGGGCGCCAGCGCGCAGCCGAGATTGCCGATGATGAACACCGCCATCAATGCGAGCAGTGCGGTCTTGCGCGGCAATCCGGCTGTGGCGATCGCCACGATCGGTGCGCCGACCACCACGCCCATGGCATAGCCGGACACCAGATAGCCTGCCTGCGGAATGCTCACGTGCAGACTGCCGGCGACATCCGGCAGTAAGCCCATGATGACGAACTCGGTGGTTCCAATGCCGAAAGACGCCACTGCGAGCGCGAGAATAGGACGAGAAATCATGGAAGATCCATTTGCGGGCGACAATGGTGCGTCGCAACACAGAAATCGACGTCCAAAAATTGCAGGTGCGGAAACGGGATGCTGCAATGCACCGAGTGGGACAATATCGAAAACTCCTGAGCTATCCGGACGCAGCGGGAGATCCGGTCATGCGTTATGACTCAAACGCTCGCCACTCCCGGTGTGCTCGATCAGTACTAGACGAGGTTGTGAACAACCCGAGACAAGTGCATCCCGCAAGATTTCGCCCGGCGGCCCTCCACGCTTCAGAACATGAAACGTCAATCGTTGTATTTCGGTCCGCCATGATAACGGTATGCATTGTTATTGACCGCCTGCATCGCCATCCCGTTCTGCCGGTTGTTAGTGTATGAATTGCCCGGTCCCAAGTTTTGGCAATTTGCGTTCGGGTAGAACTCGGCACAATAGCCGGGGTCTGAGGTAACGGCCTGCGCCAGCGCTGGAGTTACGAAAGCTGCCGCGGCAACGACGGCAGCGCCTATCAATGCGAATTTCATCTTGGTCTCCTAGTTGCGTTAGGAGAAAGATCGGAACGCGCCTTTAACTCTGCCATTAAACATTGGGTTAAGCTTGGCATTGCTGGCCGAAATCCTGGAGTCCGCCTTGAGCGTCTGAAGCATCCGGACGAGGAGAGAAGTACAGTTGTTAGCAGCCGCGGCAAATGCCCTTGGTCATGCGGTCGAGCTGCGCGTTCTCTCGGTTGATTGAATCGTTCGGATCATCCACCGGCTTTTCCTCCGAGGGCACTTGATCGGCACGCGGCTGGCGGTGACCGACCGGTGCGTCACCCGGGAGCAATTGCTGCGCTGAATTCGTCGATTGTTGTGCGGCTGGGTTTCGCGAACCAGCCGTTTGCGCAATCGTCATGGAAGAGCCGACCAGGGCCAGCAACGCTACCGTCGCAATCAACTTTCGCATATTGGGTCTCCCGAGTTGGAACCCCTCACTATGTTGGCAACGGGAAGCTCGGTCACAAGGTGCGGCAAGCCTCACGTTTTTGTTCAGATCCTCCAGCGCGCGGGCGACGCAGGCAAGTGCTACGGCAGCGGGACGGAATCCGGGCATCGTCCAGACGATGAGGGGTGAGGGCGTGAACCGCGGCTCGCCAGCTTGCTGGCGGATTCTTGTACGTACAGCGGGGCGGGTAACTGCCGTCTCTGCATCTTCCGGCGTTGCCCATTCGACACATACAAAGAAAATCGCTCGGTACGTTGGGGGGCACCTTTTGCAATCGCTGGACGTTCAGTCTGCGACGCGGCTACTGTCATAAGATTGTAACAAGTAGCTTTTGCCAGGGTATGCTGTGAGTTTTCAGATTACGGTTCTGAAGGTTTTGGCCGGCCATCCGGAAGGACGCGCATCGTTGGCCGAGCTAACTCGCTATGTCAGCATCCTGATTTCTAGCGGTCCAGATTGGACCAATCGAACGAAACGACTGGCCGCGCGCGCCCCCAAACTCGACATCTTCGCAGATTCATTCGTGCTGCGGGACGATAGGGGTTGGCAGATCACAGAAAGCGGTCGGAAATTTCTAGCCTCACTTGAGGCACCTCGCTCGATCGGCTCCGAATCGGCACAGGCGCCGGAAATTGCTACGACGAAAAAGCCCCAGTCGCCGGCACCCCCGCCGCTTCGACTCGTTGTTAACAACGATAAACAGCCGCCTGATGGCCGGAAAGCAGGCTCCTCGCGGCGATCGGCCTAATCCGATGCCGCTTGCCGGTTCCGCCGTTCGCCGCTCTAATAGGCCGTCGTTTCAAAAGGGAGTGCCGACATGGCGAGCGGGACAGTGAAGTGGTTCAACGCAACAAAGCGTTACGGCTTCATTCAGCCGGACGGCGGTGGTGGCAAGGACGTGTTCGTCCATATCTCGGCGGTGGAGAAGGTGGGCTTTAGTTCGTTGGTCGAGGGCGCTAAGGTCACGTTCGACATTGTTCCGAAGAAGGGCAAAGAGAGCGCGGAAAATCTACGCGTCACATGAAACCTGGCACGCGAACGTTTTTGACGATCATTGTGGTCGCACTCTTCGCGACCCACGCCGTCTTTGCGCGAACGCATCATCGCGCGCCGAAAAGAAGTGAGCCAGCGGCGAGGATCACTACCGACGCGACCAGTCCTCCCGAGAAGAATCGCGACCCTGCGGATGTCGCTCTCGATCGCCGGATTAAAGGTATTTGTAGGGACTGCTAATAGGCCCCCGGCTTCACGTCGGCGGGGTTTTCTTTGGCCTTTGCCGCGCGCTGCCGCGACCCGTTGGCGTTATCGGCACGGTTTTCGCTCCGACATTCTTTGGCGGGTTGACCGCAACCGGGGGGCCGAAACGAGAAGCCCATTTTTGCTCGAAGCGTCTTTGAAGGTGAAGTGGGATTGCGCTCATAGCCATCTCCTGGCACGGATCGCCCCTGTTAATCCCGAACTCGCCCAATCGTTTAAAGGTCCGCCGAGCCTCTACACGCTTTCGGCATTCGCCCGTTTGGGGTGCGTTCGGACTAGGATAAGGTGGAGGGGTGGGCGCGCCCGTCCGGAGAACTTATAGAACGGCAGGTGTTGGCGCAAAACGGCCCCTCTGCAAAACGGACATTTCGATAGCCTCGGCAGGCCAAGAGGCGCACCTCGGCGGAGTGCCTTGATCCACGGAGGGTTGTCATCGTTGTGGTCGTACCATTGCGGCGGGTTTGGCACCTCGGCTGTACGCGCCGGGAGCTGACCGAGCTTGCCAGCCAGCTGTGAAGACCGGATCGATGGTAAGGCGGCCGTCGTGGACAGTAAGCGACGGAGAGACAAGGTAGACGAAGGCCGGCAACATTGCGGGATGCGGGCCTTCGTTAACTGTTAGCTGGCAATCCCGTAATAGTCGTTCACGGAGCGGGTTCTTGCGGGATCGCTCCAATTCCAAGCGTTGTCATTTCCGTATTTTGGAGCACCCTTGAGTTGCTTCTCGGTGATGCCGGTACGGTAACCTCCAAGGTTCGTGTCGTATTTCAATGATTGCCAAGGCAACGGATAATAGTCGTCGCCGATGCCGAGGAAACCGCCAAAGCTCAAGACGGCGTAAGAAACTTTTCCGCTCATCTTGTCGATCATGACGCGTTCGATCGATCCAATTTTGGTGTCGTCGACGCCATAGACCGCGGTTCCTTCAACCTTATCGCTGCCAATAAGGGAACTAGTTTCTCTCGTTTCAGAAGCCATCGCTCGTCCTCCTGGTTAAAGAAAACTTGCAACGGACCCGACAACGGATAGTTCCTGTCGGGCTGGGCGCTCTTTGCTTTTTTAGGGATGTTCAATGGGGACGGTCTGCTCGCGGCCAACCATGTCATTCGACGCTGACACGAAAGTGATTCGTTTGAGGAACCCGCGCCGCTCGTAAAGCGTTGCTCGCCAAATGCAGAGGGCGACAAGATGCGCTCAAAAAGGCCCGATCAGGTTCTCTTCAAGCCTGGGACGCTGTTGAGACTGGCCAGTCATTCGGCTATGGGGATCGCGCTCGGCCTCGCGTGCGCATTCGTCCTTACCCGTGTCCCGGCGTTTGGCGTTATGACCCTTATTGACCATAGCATGGTCCCGCGTGGTGCGATGTTAGCGTGCGTGGGCGCCTTCGCGACGATGTTTGGGATCGGTGCTTCTCTGAGAGGCCTTTTGTTCATGGCGATTGACGAGAGCTGACACCGCTGCAGTAATGATCGTCGCGGTTATGTTCGCCCGGCCAAGTCTCCGATCGTCTCTTGAGTCCGTGTTTTGGGCGTCATTTCCGGTTTGGCAGTGCCATCGCTTCCGTTGGCTGCGGACGTCCTTTGCCTTCCAACGCTGACAATCGGCCCTCGATGTATCTGACGGCGTCCACCAGCTCGGTCAACGCTTCCGCCGCTTCCGGTGGGAGTTCGGACTGATCCCGGATTGCTTGTATCGCCCGTTCGGCGCGCTTCAACTGGCTGCCCGGCATATTTCTTTCCTCAGATGTCTCCATCAAAGGCGAACAAGCGGTTTTGTTCCAGCGCCGAGCCCGCGATTCGAGTCAGCCTGCTTAAAGATCGAGAGGTCCAATCATTCGAGAAATCGTTTTCGACCCCTCGTCCGAGGTGACGCTCTGACTTAGCTCTCGCTCAGCCTGATACCAAAACTCCTCGTCCCGCCCGACTGGCCGATGGTTTTCTTCCCAGATTTCCTGCGCACGCTGTCGGATTTGCTCTTCGGTAGGCTTGGCCATTCGTTATTTCCTCCGAACTAACCTTCCTTCAACATCGTCCTGACCTCTTTTACCGGCCAGTTCTCGCCTGTTGGCAAAACACG
>JBEEGU010000248.1:0-8371 GCA_041167025.1 Verrucomicrobiota bacterium | reverse complement strand
ATGGCACCTTCGGAAGCCAACGTCTTGATCACCGGTGAAAGTGGCGTCGGCAAAGAAGTTATCGCGAACACGATTCACCAGCGCAGCCGGCGCGCGGCCAAAGCCATGGTGAAACTGAATTGCGCGGCCTTCCCCCAAACCATGATCGAAGGGGAACTTTTCGGTTATGTCAAAGGCGCGTTCACTGGGGCCGCGAACGATTTTCCCGGCATGATCGCGGAAGCAGACGGCAGCACTCTTTTTCTCGATGAAATTTCCGATATGCCGCCCGACTTGCAGACGCGCTTCCTGCGCGTTTTACAGGAGCGCGAGTATCGACCGTTAGGTAGCACGCGAGTCTTAAAGGCCGATTTTCGGCTGATAGCAGCAACGAATCGACCGATCGCGCAGGCATTGGCCGAAAATCGTTTGCGTTCGGATCTATATTATCGCCTCAACACATTTCAAATCGAGGTGCCTCCGCTGCGAGAGCGCAAGCAGGATATTCCACCGTTAGTCGCGTCGTTTGTGAAACAGTTCGCGCAACAATTGGGCAAACCCGAACCTGCGATCGGTCCGGACGCTTTCCAGAAGTTGCTCGACTATTCGTGGCCTGGCAATGTGCGCGAGCTGCAAAACGCGATTGAATACGCCGTCGTGTTAGCGCGGCAAAACCTGATCGGGGTTAAGGAATTACCAGCGGAGGCGCAGTTGCCGACCGCGCTGCAACAATCCGAGCGTCCCGCGCCGACGCGACAAGGCGTGCAAAGTCTGGACGATGTCGAACGCAGCACAATCCTCCAGGCTCTGGCGCAGTGCCATGGCAATAAAAAGAAGGCGGCAGAGTTACTCGGGATTCAGAGGCCAACTCTATATAATAAGCTCAAGCGCTACGCCATCGAGCTCTAGCGGCTCGGCTTGCGAGTATAGGCCGCCAGACCTGTTGGCCCGGCCGAAGGTTTATTTGCCTTCTTTCGCAAAGGAGACGATTGGTGAGGGATTGAGTCTTAGTTAGTCTCCGATGGACCACGAACCACTGGTTCGGTTCCGTCTCCTCACCCTCCCCCCTCTCCTCGATCGAGGAGGAGAGGAAGCCCTAACTGTCGCTCGTGGTCCGAATTAGTCCGATGCTTGGGGATCGGCGGATCGTTTCCGGGTCTGGACCCGCCGGGCCAAGTGGTTTGTTTTCTAGATGGCAAACGTGCGCTAACACGGGCGAGAGCCTGCTTTATCGGCCTCTCCCTTTCGCAAAGGGAGAGAATTGGAGCGGCGGGCCAGCCGCGACATGGCCGGAAAAGCCGCAAGGGTAAGCGGTCGAGTCTGCGGGAGCATAAGAGATACAATTAAGGTGAGGGATTGGTCTAGTTTGTCCGCGATCGAATGGCGACTCGTTCGGTGCGACTCCTCACCCTCCCCCTCTCCTCGATCGAGGAGGAGAGGAAGCCTAACTATCGCTCGTTTTCGAGATTAATCCGATGCGTCGCAACAGCCGATCGTTTCTGGTTTGAAACCAGCCGGGCCCAAGTAGTTGGAATTGCGGCATGAAGAGCGCGTGCTAACACGGGAGAGTGCCTTTGCTTTACTGCCTCTCCCTTTCGCAGGGAGAGGATTGAGGTGAGGGATTGAGTCTTAGTTAGTCCCCGATGGATCACGAACCACCGGTTCGGTTCCGACTGCTCACCCTTCCCTCTCGTCGATCGAGAAGAGATGACGCTCATAACCCAGGAGCGGCCAAGGAGAAAAGCGAAATACCGGTGTTCCCGCGGCGCCTGCTCTTGAAGACTGATATACAGGCAAGCATTCGCACCAGAGCGGAGCGGTTTGCAAATGGGCAGCTCAAATTCGACAATCCCGGTAGTAATGCCCCTTCATTTGGAACAAGTTCTGGCCCACGCCGAAAATCAACTGGCTGCGACTGGGACACGGCGGCCGACAGAGGTCTTACCGCTATACAAAAAGTTTCTTAAAATCGAAGAGCATCGACTCCGATTAAAACACCAATCCGGAGGCGGCGGGCGTGAAGTATGCGCGCGGCGTGTCGGTCTCGTTGATGTTCTTTTGAAACACGTCATCGCGGCGGCAACGGAAGCGACACGGGAGGAATCGACCAAGGTCGAAATGCCTTTCGCTTTGATCGCACTCGGTGGTTACGGCCGAGGCGAGCTAAACCCGTTCAGCGACGTCGACGTGATGTTTTTGCATCGGCCCAAGGGCGGAAAGATTTCACCCCGGATCGGGCAAATTGTGGAGCAGATCCTTTATTTTCTTTGGGACATCGGATTCAAGGTTGGTCATTCCACGCGGTCCGTTAAAGAGGCGATTGCGGAGGCGAATCGTGACATGCTAACCAAGACCTCGATGCTCGAATCCCGTTACGTCGCCGGAGATGCGAAACTCGCTGCGCAATTCCGGGATCGTTTCCGGGCGAAGTGCGTCGAAAGCCATGAGCGTGAGTACATCGAAATGCGAATGGAGGACCAGGCAGCACGCCATACCAAGTTTGGCGACAGCGTTTACATGCAGGAACCGAACGTAAAGAATGGCTGCGGAGGGCTGCGTGATTACCAAAACCTGCTTTGGATGACGTACTTCAGAGAAGGGGCGCTCACGACGACGCACCTGGTGGGAAAGGATTGGTTGAGCGAGGCCGACCGAGGCCGGCTGGAAGCGGCTTATGACTTCATCCTGCGCGTCCGCACGGATTTACACTACGCAACGAAACGCGCGACAGAGGTTTTGCACCTGAACATGCAGGAGCAAGTGGCAAAACGTTTGAATTACCCCGAGCACAATGGACAGCTGCGCAGCGAAACGTTCATGCGTGATTACTACGAACATGCGCGAAACATTTTTCGCGTAACCGAGCGTATCTCCGAACAATTTGTTACGGGCAGGGCCACCGATCGCACGCGCTCTCTCTTCAGCTTTCTTCCATTGATTCGGCCCGACGAAACGAAATTAGAATCGTTTTTCGTGAGGAACGGAAAGCTTCACGCCAATCAACGGGACTTATTCCAAAACGATCCGCTGCAAATGATGCGCGTATTTCAGCTGACCCAGGAGCACCATTTGGATCTGAGCCCGGAGCTCGAGGATTTGCTCAATCGCTCGCTTGGGCACATCACCCGCACCTTTCAATATGCCAAGGCCCCCCGCGAAATATTCAAAACGGTGTTATCCCAGAAGGGAGAAGTGGGACGGATTTTACGCATCATGCACCGGGTCGATTTTCTCGGCCGCTATCTCCCGGAGTTCGGCCAGTTGACCTGCCTTGTTCAACATGAATTCTTTCATCGTTATACTGCGGACGAACACACGCTGGTCTGTATTGACAAACTGGATGCGTTGGCGCGAACGGACAATCCGAAGTTAACACCTTATCGAACACTGTTCGAAGAACTGGAGGATCCGTTCGTGCTCTATTTGGCATTGCTGCTGCACGACACCGGCAAAGCGGTTCGGGCGCGTCCTCACTCCGAAGCCAGCGCCGTGTTCGCGCAAAGAGTCGCCTCGCGCCTGGCAGTTCCTTCCGAGCAGCGAAAATCGCTGATCTTGCTCGTCGATCATCACGTCACGCTTTCCAACATCGCTCAACAAAGAAACATAGACGACCCCGCGACCATTGTGGAAATGGCGAACATCGTGAAGCATCAAAAGAACCTGAACGCCCTGATGCTGCTCACACTGGCCGACGGCCAGGGCACGGGCGCGAGTGCGTGGTCCGACTGGAAGGAATCCCTCGTCTGGCATTTGTATCACGCCACGAAACAATATCTCCTTGATCAAAAATCGTATTACGAAGAATCGAAGATTGAGCGGGACAGTTTGCAGGCAAGCGTGGCCAAAACTCTGCCGGCAGACTTCGAAGAAGAGATCGAAGCGCATTTTGATTTCATGCCCGATAGTTATTTCCGCGGTTCCGAGCTGCCGGAAATCGTTGGGCATATTGAACTGTTCCGGCAGTTCCTGGGAAATATTTCCGAACCATCCGCGGGCCCATTAGTTCCGGCCGTTAATTGGAAGGCTTTCCCCGAGCAAGGACACAGTATCGTCACGTTCTGCACGTGGGACCGGGAACAGGTGCTGGCAAGAATTGCCGGATCAATTTCGGTCGTGCCCCTTAATATCCTGAGTGTGGACACCTTTGCCCGGGGCGATCACACGGTGTTGGCTATCTTTCGCGTTTGCGATACGAAAGGGAGGGCGGTGACGGATGTACGCGATTACGATCTGGTCGAAAAGACACTTCGCCAGGCGTTGGAAAAAGAGAGTTTTGACTTCAACCCGCTGATGGAGAAGACGCGGCGACAAACTCTACGACAGCCGCGACAAGATTTGGACTTCCCGACGTCGATCGCGATCGATAACAAGGCGCATCCGACCTATACATTGATACAGATCCAGACCAGGGACCGGCTCGGGCTTTTATACGATCTTCTGTCCTGTTTGGGACGAGGAGGACTTTCAATCGCTCTTTTACGCATCAGCACGCAAAATGGCGCTGCCACCGACACGTTCTATGTTACAGACGATGCAACTCGTGCGAAGATCACCGATTCCAATCGTATTGCCGCGTTGCAACAACAGCTGCGAGCGGCGATGGGAGAGTGCGGCCCTCCGCTGAGCTGAAGATATCGGATCACACCTGAAGTGGAACCGCCCGCTACAAACTACCCATCATGAATGCACTGATTCTCGCGGCGGGCTATGCCACCCGTCTCTATCCCCTGACCCTGAACAAAGCCAAGCCACTGCTCGAGGTGGGCGGCAAACCGATTATCGAACGGCTGGTCGATCGTCTCGCCGCCATCTCCAACCTCGACACGATTTTCGTGGTCTCGAACGACAAATTCGCGAAAGATTTTCAATCTTGGGCCGACAATTATCAACGCGGGAAAACCAAACCCAAAATCAAGGTCATCAACGACGGTTCCACGAGCGACTCCGATAAACTTGGGGCGATTGGCGACATCAATTTTGTTCTGAGCCGAGAAAACCTTGCCGGGACTGATCTACTGATCGCTGCCGGCGACAATTTGTTCAGTGGATCACTGGAGGGATTTGTTGACCATGCCAGAGGCACTGAGGCGACCGTAGCCCTTTACGACGTGGGCGACATGCAAGCGATGAAAAAATACGCGTCCGTAACAACGGATGCGGACGGCGTCATCACCCAGTTCGAGGAAAAACCGCAAAAACCGGCGACGACCCTGGCGGCGATCGCGCTTTATTATTATTCCCGGAACATCCTGCCTCTCTTTGTCACCTATTTGGCGAGCGGCAATAATCCGGATCAACCGGGCCGATTTCTGCAATGGCTCTACAAACTCAAGCCGGTGAATACATTTGAGATCAAGGGCCTGTGGCTGGATATCGGGAGCAAAGAAACGCTGGAAGAAGCGGATAAACTTATTAGGACCGGTGCAGAGCCAAACTCGGTGCCGTCTCACTAATGAATGGGACGGGACGGCGCGCGTCCCTCCAGCCTATTTCAAATAGGACGCGACGGCGCGCATCCCTCCAATTACTTCAGGCGGCCTTCGTCAAACTCGATCAGATCGAAGTAAGTCTTGATATCCTTGCGACCCGATCCGCCGGCTTCTTTTAGAAAGTGCATGAACCGCGCTCTTTTCGCGGCGGTGTCGGGGTGACGCGTAATCATAACCTGATTCCATTCCTCGATTGCTTCTGCTGGATGTTTCGCACCGTGCTCCTCGACCCAACTTAAGATCGCGGCGTCCTGCTCGAGCCGGTTTGCGGCTTCCTCGAATTGATCTGGATCGAGCTTGAGAAAGGCAAGGAGATGCTTATCAAAGCCGACGGTCTTGTAGTTATAACCGTTTAGCAAACCTTGGCGATGAAGCTTTGCTTTGTCGATGAGACGCGGCAGGTGAACGTAACCGCCGAGCTTCTCGTACGGGCTGCGCGGGTGCGGCTTTCGCATCGACGCCGCAGCTTAAGTCGCAGGCAACGGCTGCGCTGCAGGAACAGGAATCTTCGTTTCGGCCGGGCTGCCCTCAACCGGTTGGGACGCGGGCAAAAGCTCAGCTTGGGTAAGGTCCGCCTGGCCGATGACCAGCGCGCCAGAAAATATGCCGCCCTTGTCGATCGTGATCGATTTGGCCGTGACATTTCCGTCGAGAATCCCGGTTTTGTGAATATTGACTGCACCGGTCGCGATCACTTCTCCGCACATTCGCCCCTTGATGTCGATGCTGGCAACACGCATGCGCCGGAAACATTGCACATCGGCCTTGCGCTCGACGCTCACGTAATTGGCGGTAAGACGGCCCGGGATTTTGCCGACGAAATTGATGGTGGCTGATTCATCGCACTGCAAATTGCCGCGCAATTTTCCTTCGATCAGAGCAGATTTACAAATCACGCTAGTGCTGCTCAGATCGCCTTTCGCGGTAAGATGAAGTTCCCCGCGAGTGCGAATGGATCGACTAAAACTGGTGGTAATCTTGTAATCGCGCAGGTCGATATGTGCGCTGCAGCCCGGACAATTGGTGGACGTGGCGGCCTCGCTGACCTCGTGCTTCCGTTTGCACTCGAAGCAGGCGACCGCACGACTGCGTTGTCGGTTCCACAGCCCTTCGATCTTGCGAAGCCCTGAGGGCTCCGGTGCTGTGGCCTCTTCTTTGGTCTGAAGTTTTAGTCCTGCTTTCGGAGAAGATGGCGAAAAAGAGCGGCCGCACTGGCGGCACATGGTACTTTTCGCAGCAGCGTATTCCATCTGCTTAAAGCCGCAGTGCGGACACTCCGCACTGACCTTAGCAGGGGAAGGTTTGGCCACTGGTTAGCCTGGCGGAAACTTCCTTTCCGTTAACCGCGCGCGGCGAAGGCGGGCTTAGCCGACTCGTCATTACGCACGATCTCCGGACGATTCGACGTCGTTTTTGCCGCAGTCACGCTCATTCCACTCGTCACTTCGGACTTACCGATGAAAGTTGCGCCTTCTTCGATCACCAAACGCGCCGCCTTCAAATCGCCCTGCAAAGTGCATTTCGATTTGAGCTCGCAACGTTCGTTGACCGTGATGTTGCCTTGGACCTTACCAAAGACGATGATCGATTTCGTTTTGATCTCACCGCGGATGTCGGCGTTTTCACCAATCGTCAGCACCCCTTCGGAATTAATTTCGCCTTCGACTTTTCCGTCAATCAAAAGCTCCTTTTGAAACTTAATGGATCCTTTGATCTCGACGTCGCTCGAGAGGATGTCTTTGCCAGAATGTTCAGCCATAACTTTTTGGTGGTCGGTTAGTGATGTTCTTGTTTGTTCGCCGTAAGCGGTTCGGTTGGTGTCATCGGGGCCCGAAATCAACGATCCTTCGCCAATCGAAGACATCGGTTTTTGCGGGATGAATTTTTTCAGCACGCGTTATTATTGTTTGGCTATCCCCCCCTGTCAACGGATTCTGACTGGCGGAGCGTAGTTTTTCACCGGGGATTCACAACTCGAAACAATTTTGCGGTTCCGTTTTGCGCGAAAGATAGCAGGAAGGGAGCCACTTGCGCCGGTTTCCGGTCGAGCAGCCGGGCGAACGAACGGTGGGCAGGTTCGCGCCCGAGTAGAGCTGCGGCGTTCGCCTCCACCCGGTCGGCGTCATAGGCCACGACCCAAACAACCTCACGCCGCCGCAAAATTTCGCGAGCGGTTGTCATATCCTCGGTCAGGAAAAACTCAGCGCTCTCCATGATCCCGGGCAAACTTTCGTGCGAACTGCCGGCAACTCCAGGCTGTCCCGACCAGTAGGCAATGGACGGGGAAAGCCACCATGGCGCGAGAAACGCCTCGCGTTGTGATGACATCAGGTTGAGCGCGATCTCACGCAACTCGATCGCTTCACGCCTGCGTTCGATAACGCGAGCACTATCTGGATCGTTAGGCCAGATGGTTTCATCCCAATCGCGCAAGATCGGCAGCATTGATAACAAAATGGCAAACCACACGGCGGCGCGAAACTTGATCGGCTCGAGCAGGCGTGGCAGAACGAGGACAAAGATTACGACAAAGAAGTAACTCCAGCGTGCCTGCCAAATCGTTAGGCAATATGTGACAAGGAGCAGGCCCGTTAGGAAAATAGGCAGATTGCCTTTGGGTCGATGTCCGGCCAGTTTAGCGATGAAGCTATTCCACAGAATCAAGGCCGGGACGATTACGATCATATATCCGGTCCAGCGAAACCAAATTGCATCCAGAGGCGACACCGGCGCCAATTCGCCAATGGTGCGCGACCAATTTCTAAACGCGGTCGTCGGATGCATAAAAGAAAGCGACGGAATGCGTCGTTCAATCACAAATGCGAAGAGGAGTATCGCGGCGCACCAAATCCAGCCAATGCGCCTGTGGTTCCCGAAGACCAAATGCCGATCTTGCACCAAAC
>JBEEGU010000247.1:0-2550 GCA_041167025.1 Verrucomicrobiota bacterium | reverse complement strand
GATTCGCGGAAACGACGTTTCATCCTAACGAATCGCATTGATCGGGCCGCGTTTCAGCGGCGCGAGCCGCGTGACTGCCGCTTGACTAATCACCGCGGCTAAGCCAGAAACAGTGTAAGATCGGCTGACCGACTATTGCGGCCAAGATTTTGAACGGGCGGCGATCGCAAAGAGTATATGTTTGCCTTTGGCCTGCCATCTTCGTTGATGAATTCGAATTGTCGCCTTCGCATGTTCAGGATGCTTTGTGCGGTGCTTTGCCTCTCCGGCCTCGCCGCTCGGGCAGAAGACATTGGCGCCTTGATCGCAAAAGGCGACGAATTCGACAAACGACTTCAGGCCAAAGAAGCGCTCGAGGAATATCTGCCTGCGAACAAGCTGGAACCAAACAACGTGAAGGTTCTCATTTGTATTGCCCGGCAGTACCGCCATCTGATGGCCGACGCGTCATCCAAACAGGAAAAGCTGCGGTTGGGAAACGTATCGCTCGTATTCGCCAATCGCGCCGCGACCCTCGCTCCGAATAATGCCGAAGCCCAACTCTCGCCCGCGATCAGTCTTGGAAAAATGCTCCCCTTTATGGGCAGCAAGGATCAAATCAATGCTTCGCCTCGGATCAAGACGGCGGTGGACCGGACCCTTGTCCTTGATCCGACCAACGACAACGCGTGGCACATTCTCGGCCGATGGAATCGCGTGCTTGCAAATATTAGCGGTCTGAAACGGGTACTGGCCAAGGCGTTTTATGGCGACTTGCCGGTAACGAGCAACGAGGCGGCGGAGAAATGTCTTTTGAAAGCCATCGAAATTAACCCGAACCGGCTCATGCATTACATCGAACTAGGCCGTATCTATGTGCAGATGGGACGCAAGGAAGAGGCGCGCAAAAACATTGAAAAGGGGATGGCCATGCCTAACCAAGAAAAGGATGACCCGGAGATGAAAGAGATCGGAAAGCAGATGTTGCAAAAGCTGGGGTAGCGGCGAGAACCCATCGGTTCGTGAAGCTCACGTGAAGGAGCTACGTCGTTTGCAAAGGTGGTGCGTAGGCGGACCACTCTGGCATATCGGCCAGGCCACCGCCCATGAATTGATGGTGCCAGAGCTGGGTAGCGACGACCGCAGTGAGGCCCATTTCCACAGAGAGCCGGGGGAGCGATCCGGGCCGAAGTTCACGAAAGCCTTTGCGCCAGCGCGTCACTTCGCTGACATCAAAGTAACCGGTGCGACGCAGCGAATCTTCACTCAAAAGCTGAGTAACAAACGGCGGTTCCGGGTCCATGTGAAAACTGTCGAGCGGTGCGCGAAAAATCACCTTGTGACGTCGGGCGATCGACTTCGGAATCCAGCGCTCCGCGAGCAAACGTAGTAGATACTTGTCACGGAATCCGCGCAGCTTCCAGCGCGGATGCAATTTCGCGGTGAAGTCAAAGACGTCCTCATCCAGGAACGGATACCGCACTTCGACTGAGGAGTGCATGGCCACGCGGTCGCCTTTGGCTTGTAGAAGATGCCCGGCCAAGAGCACCCGCGCGGCGATCCAGATGCCGCGATTGAGTGGTGCCCAGCGTTTCGCCTTTTCGAGCGGAAATCCCAATTCGCCCCACGGATGGCTGTCGTTCATGACTTCGCGCATCTGCTCGGAGTAGAAGCGCAGCTTTGAAATCGCGAGCAAGCCATAGGAATCGACCCACGCGTTTCTCCCGCCGATGGATGCCTCGACGCGCTCCCGCCATTCCGGCGGAAAGTGCGGCACTTTGTTCATGCGTAGATAACTGCGCCGCGCCCAATCGCTCAGCTTCAATCCCGGCACGGCGTCGAGAAACTCGATGAGCTTGGCCGCTTTGTACCATGGATAACCGACGAGCCATTCGTCAGGCCCTTCTCCGGTCAGCACGACTTTTTGGCCATTGGCATGAACGCGCTCGGCAAGTTTGAGCAATGCGCCACAAGCCGTATCGATCACCGGTGCTTCGGCAGCTTGAATGAGTCGGGGATAACTTTCGAGCGCTTCCAGATCGCCATAGTCTTGAACAATAGGTGGCTTCGCTCCGATGTGCCGCGCCGAGAGACTCGCTGCACTCAGTTCATCAAACTTCGGCTCCGTCACCCGAACGGTGTAGGTGTTGATCGCCGGACCCTTAAGGCGACAGGCTAAGGCGAGGATCATGCTCGAATCCACCCCACCGGAAAGATAGGAACCTACCGGTACATCCGCGCGCAGCCGTTCTTCGACGGCCTGCAAGAGTAATCGCTCGAATTCATCCACTAGCGCATTCGGATTGTTTCCCCATTCCTCTTCACCCTGCGCCGGAAAATCCATTTCCCAGTAGGCGCGTTCGGCAATGACCGGACTCGTGCCCGAACTTCCCGGGGCAATGCGGAGCCAGTGTCCTGGCGGCAGGAGTTGGACACCTTCGAAACAGGTCCTCGGCCCCGGCACCGCGGAGAAGGTGAACACGTGATCGAGCCCCTTGCGATCAGGTCGCGATGGAACCATTCCTGACGCAAGCAGGCCTTTAATTTCGGAAGCAAAGAGCAGCCAGTCGC
>JBEEGU010000246.1:0-3485 GCA_041167025.1 Verrucomicrobiota bacterium | reverse complement strand
GATAAAAAAGCCGATTACCGCGAGTGCCGCGTTCTTGATCGAGACGGGTGAGGCGTTGCGCCAGAGCTTCAAATCCCTTTTCGTCGTGAAATTCGGTGCGGTGATACGAGATCGATTGCGCAAAAGTTTTCCAAATATCGTCGCGGACACTTTGCCGCGAGAATTTGCGCACCGCTTCTTCGAGTTCCTTCCGAAAATCATCATCGCTCTTATCGCGGCGGGCCACCGCGACGACGGCGACAGCGGGTGGCAGTTCCCCATCCGCCGCGAGGTTGTAGAGCGCCGGAATCAGTTTTCGGTGGGTCAGGTCACCGGTGGCACCGAAAATGACGATGGAGCAAGGCTGAGGCACGGCGCGCGTGGACAAACCTTCACGTAACGGATTGAGCTGCGATTGGCCGGAACGATCCATGGGTCAGCGGAAAAACCCGAGCAGTCAGTTCGGCAACGGAAATCTTCTCGTTAGATGACGCACTTTCCCGCGAACGCGCTCGAGGGCATCGGCATCGTCTCGACCAATCAGGGCTTCCGCCATCAAGTCCGAAATTTCGAGCATATCTTCTTCTTTCATGCCGCGCGTGGTGACAGCCGGTGTGCCAACACGAATCCCACCAGGTTTAAAAATCGGGTAAGTATCGAATGGAATAGCGTTCTTGTTCACGGTGATCCCGGCGCGATCCAAAACTTCCTGGGCTTGCTTTCCGTTGATCTCTTTCGGGCGCAGATCCACCAGCATGAGATGATTGTCGGTGCCGCCGGAAACGATGCGGAGTCCGTGTTTACTTAGCCCGGCGGCCAAAGCCTTGGCATTGATCACGACCTGGCGCTGATAATCGCGGAATTGCGGCTGAAGCGCTTCGTGAAAACAGACTGCTTTCGCAGCAATCACATGCATCAGCGGCCCGCCCTGAATCCCGGGGAAAAGCATGGAATCGATGTCTTTGGCAAAACGTTGTTCGCACATCACGATGCCGCCGCGAGGTCCGCGCAAGCTCTTGTGCGTGGTAGTAGTGACGAATTGCGCGTGCGGAATTGGGCTGGGATGCTGACCGCCCGCGACCAGTCCGGATATGTGAGCCATGTCGATGAAAAGGAGCGCCCCGACTGAATCAGCGATTTTACGGAGGCGCGGGAAATCAAGTCTTCTCGGGTAAGCCGAAGCGCCGGCCGTAATCATTACCGGCCGCACTTCCTCAGCTTGCTTTTGCAATGCGTCGTAATCGATCTGCTCCGTCTTTTCAGCAACGCCGTAATGCGTTACCTGATAAAATTTACCGGAAAAATTCGCCGGATGGCCATGGGTAAGATGCCCGCCGTGGGCGAGATTCATGGTCAGGATTTTGTCGCCCGGTTTGATGGCCGCGAAATAAACCGCCATGTTTGCCTGGGCGCCGCTATGCGGCTGAACATTGACATGTTCCGCACCAAACAAGCGTTTGGCCCGGTCGATCGCGAGTTGTTCGGCGACGTCAACGTTCTCGCAGCCCCCGTACCAGCGTTTTCCAGGATA
This sequence comes from Verrucomicrobiota bacterium, assembly GCA_041167025.1. GTDB lineage: Bacteria > Verrucomicrobiota > Verrucomicrobiia > Chthoniobacterales > UBA10450 > DATFCK01. The sequence goes on along the minus strand of JBEEGU010000246.1, from coordinate 1,975 downwards.
ACCTTCCGCGTACTTGTTAGTCAGAACGCTCCCCTGAGCCTCCATGACGGCGCGGCTGGTGAAGTTTTCCGATGCGATTAACTCAATATTTTCGCGCTGTCGCTTTTCTTCCGCAGTAATGACGTCGAAAATTTCCGGATCGACTCGGCGCAACGCCTCGCCGTAAACACCGGCGGAGGGTGGGGCTCCGGTTTGACTGCGTTGTGGAAGATCGCCCATGAGATACGAAGCTGCGCCGCTTTTTCGGGTGGACCCCGGCGGGACCAGCGCACTTTGTTCTACGAAGGCAAGCACACTCGGTAAAGCGTTTTTGATCGTGCGGGCACAAACTTCGTAAACATCACGGCCCAGGCCGATAGGATCCGGCACATCACGCCAGACGGTAGTGCCCGCCTCCTCGAACTCGCGCAACAAGTACGATTTATCCGCACCGTGAGGGAACAGAAGGTGAATGGTCTCCAGATGGGCGCCGGTCATGGCAAAGATATGCGTAGCCCGGTCGACCAGCGCCGCGGTCAGCGGCTGGCTTCGCAAATCGCTGATATCCACCCCATCATCTTCACAAACCTGGACCGCGTAGAGGCTTGGGGGCTGACCGCGCACGGCATGGACCCCTGCGGAAGCGACTTCGATGTCCTTGCGATTTCCGGCCAAGCGCCGAAAAAGGCCCTCCGCGATGGGGCTTCGACAGATATTTCCCGTACAAACAAAGAGAACGCTTTTCACGATGCGCGCCGCGCGAACCTGCGCAGCCCCAACCTAGGGTTGAACGAGGTCAAGTCAACGTCCGCGACCGTCAGCTTCGAACATTGTCGTTCATGGCGAGGCGGAGCGCTGGCGATTTTGGAACGCGCCGCTAAGGTGCGAGAATGCGTTCGCGAACGAAGCGGTTTCGCTATTGGCTGGAATGGGCCGGTCTCCTCCTGGCGACAAAACTGATCACGCTTCTTTCCCGGCGAACCTCGTTAGGTTTGGCGCGATTGCTCGGGCAGCTGATGTCGATCTTTGATCGGCAAGGCCGGAAAGTCGCGCTGAATAACCTTGAGCTCGCTTTTGGCGACCAATTCGGTGTTCGGCAACGTCAGAGAATTGTGCGCGAATCATATCAACATTTCGCGCGCACGATGGTGGACCTTTTATGGAGCCCGCGTCTGACTCGCGAAAATTTCCGGGATTACATTGAATTGGAGAACTTCGAGGAAATGACGCGCGGGACCGGGCCGGAGCGCAGCCTCATGATTGCGTGCTATCACTACAGTAACTTCGAATGGCTTAGCCTGGCCTGCGGTTATCTCGATTTTGCTGGAACGATTATCTCGCAAGAGTTCAAGAATCCGCGGCTCGACTCAATCTTCAAGGCGCTACGCGAACAATCCGGGCATGAATTGATTCCGCGTGACCGAGGAATTGTTCGCCTTTACAAGGTGCTTCGGCGGAAGGGACGGACCGCTCTGCTGGTGGACCTGACGGTGCCTCCGAAGCAGGGGGCGGTGGCCATCGATTGTTTTGGAATGAAAACCAGTGTGACCTCGGCGCATGCCTGGCTTCACCAGCAAACGGGCGCGCCGATTATTCCGGCGCACTGCGAGCCTTTACCGAACGGACGTTACCGCCTCGTTTTCCACCGGAAGCTTGAGAATACGGCGGCGATGACGGCCCGGCAGATTGCGCAAGCGTGCTGGGACTCTTTCGAGCCATACCTTCGGAAAAATCCTGCTCCCTGGCTCTGGATGTATAAACACTGGCGCTACCAACCGCTCCAGCCCGATCACGCTTATCCGTTTTATGCGCACAGCTGGAACGCGTTCGAAAAAATCTTAGCCGAGAACGGCGGGGGCGGAGCGGCGCCGGATGAAATGTGATTGTGCCACTGTGATCCTGATTTGGATAGCGATCGGCGGAAGACCTCGCTGGCTTCGCCGGATCGTTGAACTGGCTTGCGTTATCAATGGCCGAGCGCGAGGTCCCTCACTTG
>JBEEGU010000245.1:0-5956 GCA_041167025.1 Verrucomicrobiota bacterium | reverse complement strand
CAACCTGCCATTCCTTTGGTTATTTTCCGCCAACCCGGCGCGAACATCCTTCAAACCGTGGATCGAGTACTAGCGGCGTTGCCTTCGCTGAAAGCTTCGATCCCAGCTGCAATTGACATGCATGTCGTGCTCGATCGCACGCAAACCATTCGCGCGTCCGTGCGGGAGGTGGAGCGGACGCTCGTGACTGCAATCCTGCTAGTCGTCCTGGTTGTGTTCGTTTTTCTACGAAACGGACGCGCGACGCTCATTCCAGCAGTCGTCGTTCCTACATCACTCGTCGGCACCTTTGGGGTGATGTATTTGTGTGGCTACAGCATCGATAATCTCTCTTTGATGGCGTTGACCATCGCAACCGGGTTCGTGGTCGACGATGCCATCGTTGTCATCGAGAACGTGTCGCGTTACCTCGAACAAGGAATGCGCCCGGTCGAAGCCGCACTCAAAGGCGCCGGCGAGGTGGGATTCACTGTCCTATCCATCAGTGTTTCGTTGGTCGCAGTGTTTATGCCGATCCTGCTCATGGGTGGCATTGTCGGCCGCTTGTTTCGTGAATTCGCCGTCACTCTCTCGACCGCAATCCTGGTTTCGTTAGTTATCTCATTAACAACAACGCCAATGATGTGCGCACTCTTGTTGCGTCAAGATCGACAATCAAAAAAACCGGGTGGCATATCCAAGCTGACCGAAAATGCCTTTGCCTTGATCGCGCAGCTTTACAAACGGAGCTTGCAAATTGTTCTGCGCCATCCGGCGGTCGCACTCGCTGTGCTCATCGCAACGGTCGCGGCAACAGGATTTCTTTTCGTCATTGTGCCGAAAGGATTTTTTCCGCAACAGGATAACGGCGTCGTCTTTGGCGGGATGCAAGGACCGCAGGACGCGTCCTTTCAAGCGATGCAACGCGTGGCGATGCAAGTCGCTGATGTGGTCAAATCCGATGCCGCCGTTTCTGGCGTGGTCACATTCGTCGGTGGTAATGGCGCGACGAACAGCGGAAACGTTTTCGTCGCACTCAAGCCGTTGAGTGAACGCAAAATCAGCTCAAGCCAAGTGATCAATAGACTGCGTCCGAAACTCATCGCGGTCCCGGGCGCAATGACATTCCTGCAAGCCGGCCAGGACGTGCGCATCGGCGGCCGGCAAAGCAACGCGCAATATCAATACACGATCCAGAGCGAAAACCTGCCAGACCTCACCAAGTGGGGACCAACCGTGCTGGCCGAGATACGCAAGTTACCCGGGTTTACCGATGTGAACAGCGATCAGCAGAACGCCGGGCTACAAGCGTCGTTGAGTTATGATCGACAAACGGCCGCGCGGCTGGGTATCTCAGCGCAACTGATCGACGACACGCTTTACGATGCGTTCGGGCAGCGACAGGTCTCGACCATGTTTACCTCGCTGAATCAATATCACGTGGTGATGGAAGTAGATCCGGCGTTCTGGCAAGGGCCCGCCGGGTTGGACGTGATTTACGTTCGCCCTGCAAGTGCTGCGATCCAACCTACTCCAACACCGACACCTGGTGGCGGAGCCGCCGCCACTGCCAGTTCCCAGCCGACTCCTGCACTCGATACAAGCGTTACAACGTCGACCACGCTCGGCAGTTCGCCCACACCAGCTACGCTGATCACTGCTACACCGCTGGCGACACCTATTGTTAGTCAGCCTACTCCGATACCAACAGCGGCTGCGACAATGTCGATTACGACCACGCCTGCAGGTACGACTACAGTTACCAGTTCCCAATTTACTCCTGCACTAAGTGCGGTTGCGACGTTATCAAGCATCCCTGCGGCGACCCAACCGATTCCTACACCTGGCGTCGCCGCCACTTCGAGCACGCCTGCTACTTTTCAATCCACGCCTGGGGCGACCGTTGCTGCGACATTGTCGATCTCACCCGCACCTTACCAACCTATTGCCGGCCCCAACGTTGTTCCTTCATTTTCAAACACGCTTGCTACTTTTCAGGTAACCCCAACACCAACTGCGAGTCCGGACGCATCCAACGCAGGCGCGAGTGCCCAAGCAACTCCTTCGGCGAACGCCGTTGCCCAGTCATCAGGTGGCAGCTCCACACCAACTCCTTCACCGACACCGGTGGTACCGTTGAGCGCGGTCGCCGGTTACCAGCCGACTACGGCGCCAATTGCCGTTAATCACCAGGGGCAGTTCCCGTCCGTCACGATTTCCTTCAATCTTGCTGGAGGCGTGGCGTTAAGCGACGCGGTTAGGGAGATTCAACAAATGCAAGAACGCATCGGAATGCCGAGCTCAGTGCACGGCAATTTTTCAGGAACAGCCCAGGCTTTCCAAGTCTCGTTAGCCAGCGAACCTCTTCTCATCCTCGCCGCGCTCATCGCCGTTTACATCGTCCTCGGCATTCTCTACGAGAGCTACATTCATCCAATCACGATCCTATCGACGCTACCATCTGCCGGCGTTGGCGCACTTCTAGCCCTGATGCTGTTTCGCACTGACCTGAGCGTGATTGCCATTATCGGCATCCTCCTGCTCATCGGGATCGTGAAAAAGAACGCCATCCTGATGGTGGACTTCGCCCTGGAAGCGGAGCGCGCGGAAGGCATGCGGCCGCGTGACGCCATCTATCAGGCCTGCCTCTTGCGTTTCCGGCCAATTTTAATGACCACAACGGCTGCTTTGTTCGGCGCGCTGCCGTTGATCATTTCAAGCGGCATGGGTTCGGAACTGCGCCGGCCGCTCGGCATCACGATCGTCGGCGGCCTGATCTTTAGCCAGGCGCTCACCCTCTACACCACGCCGGTCGTTTACCTTTATTTCGATCGCTTGCGCGAGTGGTGGGAAAGCCGGCATCCGCAGACCTTTGTTCCGCCGCAAACAGCTCTTGGTCTCCCCGACGCGGTTTAACTCATCCTAGACGGATGTAACTCGAAAAGGAACAGCGAACGTCCTCTCGTAGGCCTCAGTCCATCTCCAATAGTTTTGAACTAACGAGCGCGCGCCGGAAAGGATAATGTAATGCCGGGCGGCTGCCAGGAAGCCGAGGTAGACTTTATCGCGGAAAATCCAAGGCTCACCCTTTGCACCGCCACCAACAATTGCGAATGGACTACGGTTTCGTGACGCGTTCGAGTATGTATAGATCGAATCGGTCGTTGCTCAGGAAACGCCCGGCAACCAAAGCGGCGCTAGCTTTGTGCGTCCCGACTTGAATTGGCGTCAGGTCGACCAGAGCAATCTATAATATTGGCGTCGCGGTCGGAGTTGGGCTGGCCGAGGCCGATGGTGCCGGCGTAGAGGATTGCCCTGGCGTCGAAAAATTTGGGCCAAGCGGATCGTTGTTAGGCAACGGGCCTTGAGTCGGCGTTGCAGTGAATGGTGGCTGAATGAGGACGCTGGCGGGCGTGAGAGTGACTGTGGCGGGGTGTGCTCCGGCGTTCGTGTTCGCCGTCGTATTCGTGCCGGCCTGCGCATTTATCCCAGTCTGTGCACCGCCTGCAGAGTTCCCACTCGCGTCACCATGCGCCGCCGCGCCGCCGCCGGTGGTCCCCCCAGCTTGGCTGCTGATTCCCGTCTGCGCACCAGCGTTCGTCCCGCTCCGTGCTCCGGGATTTATGTTCGCGCCAGTATTCGTACCACTCCGGGCGTTTGTCCCGGTTTGGGTGGCGCCGGTGGAATTGCTGGTCGCACCGCTGTGTCGCGCCGTTGCGCCGGTGGTAGCACCGGTTTGATTGCTGCCGCTGGTTCCGGTTCCAGGCGTTTGCGCCAGACTCAATGGCACTGTCGCAACGCACATCACAATCACCGCAACTTTAATCGAGTTAATCTGAGTCATATTATTTTCCCTCCATCCGAGTCGCCCTTTGTTTTGCGAACGCATCTTTCATTTCCTGAAATATTCGGCTCGAGCAGACCGGACGCTATTGCGCACGTGCAGGATTTTTCAGTGCCACGCCCGAGGTGATTTCTGCTCCCTCGTTTGAGATAGGGCGAGTGATGCTCGCGTCGGAAGATGAGGTATCTCCCGCCTGGGATATTGGAAAATCCCCCTTTTGGATCATGACCGGAAATCAGTGGCTCTCGTAACGTTCAATGGTGGAACGGAAAACTTACAGGACCGATGGGGAATGGAGTCGCCTGGTTTAAAAGTATGATAATTAACTATTCTTGGTCTAACAAGCCTAACGGATCTACGCACTACGTTAAAACCTCTCTCCACCGCACCGGGCAAGTTGTCAGAACCAGTGGTGCAGGGATGCCTGTTATTGCGAAGAGGCTTGCCAGCCAAATCGAAGCCCGATTGCAAGCTGGCGATTATACCCACTGCGCGGTCTACGAGGATGAATTGGAATATCTGTGGCCACAAAACGATAAGAATCGAGAGGCGAAGATTACCCAGTTTGCAAAATACCATGGCTTCCGGCTTCGGTTTTACCGGAAAAGCCTGTGCGCCATCTTCGACAAACAACCTTGATCTGTGCGGAATCCTGACGCACTCCGGGGCTCCATGAAACAGGGGAAAAGGGGGTCGCCGGTAGTTTTCTAATACTTGCTTTCCCTCTTCGCCCGAGAATACCCGGCGCCTGACGCCAGAGATGCGAGACGGAAAGGTTTCAAAGATTTAGGCGCGCATATCTATATAGATACCACCGCCGAAGATGCCGCCGCCGCCGCGCTGCAGGGGTTGGGCGGAGCGCAGGCTGTCGCGAACGAACATGATTCCAACTGAGACTTCAGGGAACTGGAACAGCGCGATCGTCGAAGGCGCGCAGCGGCTACCGATGGAACGCGCGCGATGGCTCCTGGTGAACCTCAGCGCTCTACGCTTGACGGTTTCTTCGGCTAAAGGGACCGTCAACCGACGGCAAAGGCCTCCATGAGCGAACAGAAGCAGCCAAATCGGTTGGCGGACGCCGATGTCGGGATGTTTGGCACAGAGTCGAGTCCATCGCGCTCGGCCACGATCGCCCTGGTCGTCTCTTCCACACTCTGTGGCCATGCCCCATCGCGCCAAGCGCACGCCGACGTGGCAACGCCGACGCCTGTCGATCGTGCGGAGCGCGCGAACAAGTGGGTCGTGCTGGCCCTTTCGGGGACTGCGACCTTCATGACGACGCTGGACGCTTCGATCGTCAACATCGGCCTGCCGTCCATAGCACGCGCCTTTGGCGTACCGTTGTCGGGCAATATCGAGTGGGTCCTGATCGGCTATCTCGTCGTCATCGCGGCCGTGTTGCTCACCTTGGGCCGGCTTGCCGATATGCTGGGGCGCAAGCCGGTCTTTCTAGCTGGTCTCGCGGTCTTCACCCTCGGCTCGGCAGTCTGTGGGGCCGCGCCTTCACTAGGTACGCTCATCGCCGCGCGCTGTTTCCAGGGTCTGGGTGCGGCTGCCATCCTCTGCGTCAACGTCGCCATGATTACGCGCTCGTTCCCGGCCGCCGAGCGCGGCCGGGCGCTCGGCCTCAACATGATTCTCCTGGCGTTGGGCGTAAGCGCGGGGCCGACCGTCGGCGGGATCCTGATCTCGGCGTTGAACTGGCGGTGGATCTTCTATGTCAATCTGCCAATCGGCGCCCTGGCCCTCCTCTCCGCCTGGCGTCTGCTGACCGAACACTACCACTTGGAACGGCAGCGCTTCGACCTGCCGGGTGCGGCGCTTCTCGCCATTGGGCTGGCCGCGATGACTCTCGGTCTCTCTTTCGGGCAGGAATGGGGGTGGGGCTCGCTCCGATTCCTCGGGGCGATGGGGATCGCGGTGGCCGCCCTGGCTGGCGCGGCGTGGGTAGAGCGGCGAGCGCCCGCCCCGATCGTCGATCCGGCGCTGCTGCGCAACCGCGTGTTTGTATTCGCGAACATCAGCTTCATGATCGACATGCTGGCGCTCTTCGCGGTGAGCTTTCTGTTGCCGTTTTATTTCGAGGAGCTGCAGGGGTTCGACACCCTTCGCTCGGGCCTGCTGCTCACCCCC